>CAMWVM010000043.1 GCA_947177715.1 uncultured Ruminococcus sp. | reverse complement strand
GCATCAAGTATAGCAACCAGTGACACTTCGGGCAGGTCAAGACCCTCACGAAGCAGGTTGATTCCCACAAGTACGTCAAATTCACCCAGACGCAAGTCACGGATTATTTCCATACGTTCGATTGTATCAATATCATGGTGCATATATCTGACTGCTACGCCAAAGCTTTTGAGATATGTTGTCAAATCCTCCGCCATTTTCTTTGTAAGAGTTGTAACAAGTACACGCTCTTTCTTTTCAATTCTTATATTGATTTCAGAGAGCAGATCTTCAATTTGCCCTTGTGTAGGTCTTACCTGAATTTCAGGGTCAAGGAGGCCTGTTGGACGGATAAGCTGTTCCACAATCTGCTGTGATTTTTCCTTTTCTATTGGCCCTGGGGTTGCAGAAACGAAGACCGCCTGATTTACATGCTTATAAAATTCATCAAACTGAAGCGGTCTGTTATCCAAGGCTGAGGGCAGACGAAAACCATAGTCGATAAGTGTTTGTTTTCTTGCTCTGTCACCGGCATACATTCCTCTTACCTGAGGCAATGAAACATGGGATTCATCCACCATAAGCAAAAAGTCCTCAGGCAAGTGGTCCAGCAATGTATAAGGAACTGCACCTTTGGGACGTCTTGAAAGCACTCTTGAATAGTTTTCAATTCCTGAACAAAAGCCAACTTCCTCTAACATTTCCATGTCATAATTTGTACGCTGGGCAATTCGCTGGGCTTCAATAAGCATATCATGCTCTTTGAAATATGCAATACGTTCATCAAGCTCTTCTTTTATTTCTTCAATAGCATCACGCATTTTTTCACGTCCGACGATATAATGGCTTGCAGGGAAAACTGCTGCATGGTTTAAAAATCTAAGCACCTCACCTGTTACAACATTTATTTCAGAAATTCTATCTACTTCATCACCAAAAAATTCAACTCTAATAGCAGTATCTGTTGAAGCGGCAGGATATATTTCAACTACGTCGCCACGAACCCTGAATTTGTTTCTGACAAAATTAATGTCGTTACGCTCATACTGGATTCCCACAAGCTGGGCAACAAGCTGTTCTCTTGATTTTTCCATACCCTTTCTTATTGAAACAACCATAGACTTATATTCCTCCGGGTCGCCAAGAGAATATATACAAGAAACAGATGCAACAATAATCACATCCCTTCGTTCGGCTATGGCAGTAGTAGCTGAGTGCCTTAACTTATCAATTTCATCATTTACAGACGAATCTTTTTCAATATACACGTCTTTACTGGGAACATAGGCTTCAGGCTGATAATAGTCATAATAACTGACAAAATACTCAACTGCGTTTTCCGGGAAGAATTCCTTAAATTCACTGCAAAGCTGCGCTGCAAGTATTTTATTATGGGCAAGAACCAAGGTGGGTCTGTTTACTCTTTCAATAACATTTGCCATTGTAAAGGTTTTTCCTGAACCGGTAACACCCAAAAGTGTCTGCTCCTTCATTCCTTTATTTATGCCCTCAACCAGCTTATCAACGGCCTGCGGCTGATCTCCTGCTAATTTATAATCAGATACTAATTTAAATCTATCCATAAAGCCTCCAAAGCAAAAAGAACTAACGTTTGATTTAATTATACACTATTTTTTTATATTTGTAAAGTGCAAAATTCACAAATATATGATATCATAAAATATAACTTAGGCAAGATGTCCCCCCAGCCTCCAACCTATCCTTTCGGATAGCTGTGGCGGCGGGAGCTATTATGTTATTAGTAGGAGTACAATCTCCTACTAATAACGTCAGTTTAAGATGACCTTGCCACGTTGAAAACGGGCAAGCCCTTATTTGAAATACTACATATCACGAGGATAGGAGAATCTCCTTAAAAATGAAAGAATTTATTATAAACCAAAACGATGCAGGACAACGAATGGACAAGTTTTTAACCAAATCAGTTCCTTTGCTGCCCAAAAATTTAATGTACAAATATTTAAGGCTTAAACGAATCAAACTTAACGGCAAAAGATGTGAAATCTCCACTCGCATTTCAGAGGGAGATACTGTTCAGCTATACATTAACGATGAATTTTTTGATAATAACAATAAAATTACGACACAATTTATGAAAGCACCCTCTTCTCTGAATATTGTTTACGAGGATAATAACATTATGCTTGTTGACAAGAAATGCGGACTTGTTGTACATGAAGATGAAAATGGGACTGTTGACACGCTAATAAACAGGATTCATCACTATTTATACAACAAGGGAGAATACAATCCAGAAAAAGAAAATTCGTTTGCTCCTGCATTATGTAACAGAATTGACCGAAACACAGGTGGAATTGTAATTTGCGCTAAAAATGCTGAAAGTTTAAGAATACTTAATCAAAAAATAAAGGACAGAGAAATTCACAAGAATTATCTTTGTGTTACCGTTGGAATTCCACCAAAGAATCATGATATTTTAACTGCTTATCATCAACGAAACGAGCAGACAAAGGTTGTAAAAATTTCCTCACGAAAAAGTCCAGAAAACAAGACTATGATTACAGAATACACTGTTTTAAAATTGAACAAAAAGGATAATCTGGCGCTTTTAGATATTAATCTAATTACAGGAAGAACACATCAAATTCGTGCTCACATGGCATATGAGGGGTATCCTCTTTTAGGTGATGGAAAATACGGAATCAATCGTGTAAACAGAATATACAATATAAAAACGCAGGCTCTTTATTCTTACAAGCTATCTTTTGAATTCACTTCTGATGCAGGATGCTTAGAATATTTAAACAACAAGGTTTTTGAAGTGGAAAATATTTGGTTTGCCGAAAAATTTTTTAAATAAGCTTCGTCAAAATGCACTATATTTCTACAAGATATTTGTATCAAGTTCCAATATTTTTGTATTAATATCTTTAAAATGATGTAAATAATTAATTTTGCTTGCAAGCAGGCATAAGATATGATATAATTAATTTGTTTATTAATATCTTGGAGGTAACATTATGATTGGTGATTTACACTGTCATACGACCTTATCTGACGGTTCTTTAGGAATTGAAGAGGTAATTTTACAGGCAAAAAGAATGAACCTTGATTTTCTTGCCATAACTGACCACGACACTTTGTCTTCTTCAAACAGAGCGCAGGTTTTAGGTGAAAGATACGGAGTCAAGATAATTCCTGCTGTTGAACTTTCAGCGTGGGACAAAAAACGCAACACAAAGGTACATATTCTTTGTTATGCTCCGCAAAAGCCTGACAGACTGGAAGGTCTTTGTTTGAAATCATGTGAAATCCGTAAAGAATGCGCAAAAGACATGATTGAAAAGGTAATGGAGATTTATCCTATTCCTTCTGATGCTGTAAGACTATACACAAAAGGATCTAAAAGTATTTACAAGCAGCATATCATGAGAGCTTTGGTGAATTATGGCTACGCTACAGAATTATACGGTGAGATAAATAATGAACTTTTTGGATATCCCAACGGTAAATGCCTTGTAACAAGAGAATATCCTGACGTGAATTTTGTACTTGATTTAATTCACTCCGCTAAAGGCGTTGCTGTTATGGCGCATCCGTTTTTATATGATAACATTGATCTGCTTAAAGAACTTATTGAAGCAGGAAAAATAGATGGTATAGAAGTTAATCATTATTCCAGCAATGAGGAACAGAAATCCGAACTTATCAAATTGGCAAAAGCGAACGATTTAATTATAACCGGCGGCTCTGACTTTCACGGACTTTACAACTCAACAGTTACACACATTAGCAGTCAGACCACTGACGAAGAAAATCTTGACAAGCTTTGCAAGATGATTAACGCCAACTCTCAAAAGGCAAATAAAACACTTATTAAGCTATAACTTAGGCAAGATGTCCCCCAGCCTCCAACCTATCCTTTCGGATAGCTATGGCGGCGGGAGCCCTTATTTGAATTAATCAGACACATAATGGAGGAATAGCAATGAAAAAAGTTAATTACAAACCTCGAGGCGTATGTTCCAGAGAGATTATTGTTGAAGTTGATGATAATGGCATTATACAAAACGTTAAATTTATTGGCGGATGCAATGGCAATACAAGTGGAATTTCAAGGCTTGTTTCAGGAATGAAAGTTGATGATGTCATCGAAAAGCTTCAAAATGTAGACTGCAACGGGAGAGGTACTTCCTGTCCGGCTCAGCTTGCGGAGGCTTTAAAATTAACTAAATAACAAAAAGATAAAAATTAACTCTCCGATTTTTTTGGGGAGTTTTTTTATTTATAAAGAGCTTAAAAAACTTTGCACATTCAATATATATCAGCTTTATTTTCAGCAAACATTATCGTTAACAAAATGTTTTAAGGTATTTGTTGAAATTATTGTTTTTATGTGGTATAATATATGACAATGAGTTTAAAAGGAAATTTATGTTACATAAAAGTGGTGAATGTATGAAAAGGGTTGCTCTTTTATCATTATTAACAGTTATAACAGGTTGTTTGTCAGGGATTTTGTTTTATAGTTTTATTGAAAAAAATACTTCCGATAATAATCTTCAGGATCTAAACGTTGATGCACAAATAGCTTTTAACGCAAACTCACATTATATCTCCGATGACAATTCAAACGATTCATACGATGATGACACCTCATTTGATTTTAATGTGAATTCAGCAATTGATGCTGCTGTGATAATGTCATCATCAACCGAATCTTTGTACGCTTCTGATGACTCAATGACCCCAGCTACTGAGAATACAAATGAGGATAACAGCAGCTTTTCGCAGATAAAATCAGGTAATAAAATCGGCACTGATAAACTGACAGGACAAAAAATATTATATCTGACATTTGATGACGGTCCTTCAAAGCTGACCCCTAAGATACTAGACATCCTTGACAAATACAATGCTAAAGCTACTTTCTTTGTCACTGGATTTGCAACGGACTGTTCCAAATATATTAAAGAGGCTCATGACAGGGGGCATACCATTGGAATGCATACATATACCCACGATTATTCCAATGTTTACAAATCAACAGAAGCATATTACAAGGATTTAAACAAGATTTCAAAGCTTTGTGAAAAAGAGCTTGGTTTTACTCCGCAATATATACGTTTTCCGGGCGGAAGTTCAAATACCGTATCATCAAATTACTGCGATGGAATTATGACTTATCTCAGCAAGGATGTACTTAAAAAGGGATATCAATATTATGACTGGAACTGCGCCAACGGTGACGCTGTAGGCGGTGAGCAATCTGCTGAGAAGCTTTACAAGAATGCTATTGAATCTATAGGAGGAACAGATCTTGTGATGCTTTGCCATGACTCTGGGGACAAGCAATCGACAGTTGACTCACTTCCTAAAATTATAGAATATTATCAAGCTCATGGATATGAATTAAAAGCTATAGACGATACATCTTATGTACCGCATCATTGCATTAATAATTAAAAAAGTACAACCTAAAGCTTAAGACTTTATGTTGTACTTTTTTATATAATTTTTATTTATTAAATTTGATTTTAGGTTTATTAACAATATAAATTCCTATACTGACTAAGCACAAGGAAATCAGATTATTCCATGAGAATATATTTTCACGGAGAATAACTGCGGACAGCAATGCACCAAAAACAGGGATACTAAACCCAAAAACCGCTACTTTTCCGACAGGATTATATTTTAACAGCGCTGTCCATATACTAAATGCAACAGCTGAAAGCACTGCAAGATATAACAGCAGAAAAGTAGATTTAAAAGTAAATCCGCTTACTTTGCCGCCTGAAAGCATACCGATTATCAACAAGACTGCTCCGCCAAAAAGCAACTGGTAGGCGGTAATGGTTGTGGGGTTTTCTTTATCTGACATCAGCTTAAGTGTAACGGTACTTACTCCATAGGCAATAGAACATATAAGGACAAACCCTTCGCCGCTCAGAGAAAAGTCGTTTTCAATAGCATTTGGAGCTAAGTTCACTATTATCACACCGAGAAACCCTATAATACATCCAACTGATTTTCTCATTGATATATTTTCATTTTTCAAAAGAAAATGTGCTGCAATAATAGAAAAGAATACATTAGATGCATTTATTACTGATGCCTTTGAACCTGTAGTATGAGCAAGTCCGAGATAAAAGAACACATACTGGATTGTTGTTTGAAGAATTCCCTGTGCGAGAATATATGGAACTGATTTTTTCTTCATTCCGATTATTTTTTTCTCGCTTATACTTGCAATAAAAAAAGTGAGAACACCGGCAAGAAAGAATCTACATCCTGCAAACATAATCTGACTTCCTGCATCCTTTATGTCAAACAGCTGATATCCGACTTTTACGCACGGAAAAGCACTTCCCCACAAAGCACAGCAAAACAATGCTAAGATTATCACAATTTTAGGATTTTGAAATATTGCTTTTATATTCATGAAAGTTTTCTCCGTTAATTTTGGAATTAAAATATCACTTGATATTATAGCACTTTCAAATATTTTATTCAAGGCTTTAGCATTTAATTAACCTATAAAAAGTTTAATCGGCACAGGCGGTTTTGCCCATGCCGATTACAACTCAAAACAAAGTCTGAATTATACTTTATTATCCTCTGTCGCTGGTTCTGCATCTTGACTTACACAGAATAAGGCAAACCACAGATGTTATAATCAATGAAAGGAATGCTATAAACAAACCTGTGATAATTCCACCGATAATACTTGCTGCAGCAAATGTCACACCCAAAAGAATCAAAGATGTGAGAACAGCGCCTAAGATACCTGCAAGCAATGCACGAATAATCGAGCAGCAGCCACGTGTTTCTGCTGAAGATTGATCACGTGACGTTATCAATAATATTGCAAGATAAACCACTGCAACGCCCAAAACGACCCACAAGAATGCAGGTATTATGGTAATTACTGCTGTAACTCTAAGAACAGCTGCGATAATTCCAATGATTATACTTGCTACGATACTAATTCCCACACAACTACATCTACAATCACAATTAGCCATTTATTTTTCACCTCCTGTTACAGTATATTCACAAGGTGTACAAGATGTTAATGGGCTGTGGGCATGTATGACATCTTGCCTAAGTTACAGGTAAAAATCCCCGAAGACACGAGATCTCGGGGATTTATTTCTGTAGCATGATTTAATGCCTGTCTTTTAAAAAGCATCCTAATAAAAGTTTAGTTAATTTTTTATTTAAGATATTTCAACAATAGATGAGATCTTATCTTCACCGTAAATTCCTACTGAATAAACACCGTCGTTTTCTCGAACCTTTACATTAATCGTTTCTCCGGATTTCAGTGGATTTTTATATAATATTCTTACACAGCTGAAATCTCTGCTTTCATAGACACTCTTAGGCAGTGCTTCCAAAGCATAAATAAGATAATTAATATTGTGTACGTGACCGTTGAAATCAACGTCACTTCTGCGCTGGACAAGCTGGAGTTCAAAATCATATTCCTCAGGCTCTCTCAAACGCTCAGATTTATTTTCAAATACACTAAAATTTTCAGGAGAATACATTTCAAAAAGTTCGGCTGAAATTCGTGTAGGCTTTCTTTTTATCAAATCAAACAATGCAAACTTAGCAGTACCTTTTATCAGTGTATTTCCCTCATTATCAGACAAAAGAAAGTTTCTCATAACTGATGATGACGGAGCTTTACCGTTAATCCATGTTTCTGCTTTGACCAATTCTCCATATTTAGGCAATCTTTCAATCTCTATTCTCCACTCCACAAAAATCCATGCAATTCCATTAAGACTACCTTTAATAACGCTATTACTAACGCTGTCCGAATGATGGCTTCCGATATTTTCGAAAATTCTAAGTACCGCTTCTACAGACAGCAATCCATTTATATCATAATCCTCTATTCTTGTTTGATAAATTTCTTTGAAAGTCATATAATCCTCCCAGATTTCATTTGTTAAAACAAATATATCATGACAAAAAACTATTGTCAAGCAGTAGGAGGGATATAACTTTTGAATAAGTTACAGAATGAATAACAAAATGTTTCCAATATTTAATTATATATATTGGCATTTTCAGATGCCCGCTTCCCTAAGCAAGTTTATTCTCACAAATGGGACGTTGAGGACTTAGTCCCCTGCATTTTTATCTTTTCTAATAATTTGTTTACTCATTTAAGAACCGTGAAATAAGAAATTTTTATAGAATGCACCAATCAATTCTGCATTTTTATCTGCTCAGCAAGAATTAAAGGATATCGAATCAGTTGTTTTCCGTCAAGATTTTCATGATACATATTCACACCTGTAATTTGATGATTATTATAGGTTGTGTAATAATAAATTCCTTTTTGAGCATTGCAGCATGATGTATAAATTGTTGTTTCAAATTTCCCATCTCCAACATCACAGCACCCTCTCTGTTGATCAACCGACCCTAAAATATGAAAGAACTGGCTGATGCTTTCCTTTTCCGAGTCACCGGAAATAGAATTCATTTTTACAAAAGAAACTCTGACAAAACGAGATTGTGATGAAAGATCACCAGGCAATCCCATCGCCCCCATACCACGGCTGTATGCGTGTAAATCCAAAGCATCTGAAAATAAATTCTGAGGTGTTTTAGGGGATAAATGCATATAATTATTAAGCTGGAACATTTGCTCTTCAAATGTCGGATTATTTGTCAGAACTCCGACTGGATTGTCATATATTTTAATGCCTTCCCTGACTGATTCTACAGTTATTGCTTCATTTGTGTCGGCAATGATCCAATGAAGTTGTGCTAAAGGAAGCTTATCATTGAATTGGATATCAGTCAGATTAATTTTTTGGAGCAGCACTTTTGCTTCTTTAACGGAAGCACATTGACTTAATATCCACGGAATAAACTCAAACTGAGCGATATTATCCTTATTCGGAATGTTTTCTCTGTAATATGCATTTCCGACGAAATTAAGTCCAGCCATTCCAAGACCCTTTTCATTGACAGCATCATAATACAGAGGATAGTCATTTACAACGTATGCCATACCGATCATTGCGTAATGTGTGTTCATCAAACCCATTTCATTAAAATCAAATGGATAATTACGTGGTGTGATTGCAACCTCTTCGTTATAGGAAAAATCATAGTCAAGCGTTCTTCCGAAATAAAAGTCCTTTGTTTTATATGTTGCTGCGGTACACATATTTGATTTTCCTCCTATTAATTTTAAAAGGTGTTATTTAAAGAGCTTATGATTTTAAGCAGCAGTAAAGTAGTGCCGTTTTAACACATAATTTCAGTTAATTGAAACCATTTTTCACTGCAATAATATTATTGCACAAGTTCTGATCGTTTAATCTCAGATGCAATAAATTTTATCACTAATAAAATTATAACTAATTATATTGAAATTTCAAATAGACTTTATTAAAGAGAAATTAAAACCATCACAGCTGTCAAGTGATTTAAACACTTTTTCAAATAAGGGCTTGCCCGTTTTCAACGTGGCAAGGTCGGCTTCAGCTGACGTTTTT
>CAMWVM010000042.1 GCA_947177715.1 uncultured Ruminococcus sp. | reverse complement strand
ACTCACTCTTATACTGATCCATCGGTTTGCCTACAGGCTGCCATGAAGCTGACCAATAGTCTGCTGTGTCGTTGTCACGGATATAGATATATCTTCCGGGAACAGAAATATTGGTATTAAAACGATATCTCAGATGTCTGCCGTTGGCGCCGCTTTTTTCAAAGCTATAACCTCCTGCATTATTTGAGATAATTGCACCGTATTCCGGTGAACCGAGATAGTTTGCCCAAGGCGCTGGGGTGTCGGGACGAGTAATAACATACTCTTTGTTTTTCAAATCAAAATAACCGTACTGCATAACTTTACTCCTTTTCATTTTATTGAAGTTCATCTCAGAACTTCTTTTCCGTTCTTAAATTGCAATTTAAATTTAGCACACATCTTCCCCGCTGTCAAGGGTTTTTTTAAACTTTTACAGTATTCACGAAAACGATTAAGTTAATGGCGTCGGTTTAGGTGATTTTAACAAAATTGATCCAATTAGGCGACTTATTTAATCATAAAAAAATAACAGCCGAATGATATTAAAATCATTTGACTGTTGAAACAAACTATGATAAAATGTAAAAAACAGTTTGGAGGAATTATAATGGCTTTTGATTATAAAAAAGAATACAAGGAATTTTACATGCCTAAAAACAAACCAAGTATAATTGAAATCCCTGAAATGAATTATATTGCCGTAAGAGGAAAAGGAAATCCTAATGACGAAGCAGGTGAATATAAACAATCTATAGGATTATTATACGGTATTGCTTTCACTATTAAGATGAGTTATAAAGGGACTCATAAAATTGACGGATATTTTGAATATGTTGTTCCTCCGCTGGAGGGATTTTGGTGGCAGGACGGTGTTTCCGGCATAGATTATAACAAAAAAGAAGAGATGAATTTCATATCTATAATAAGACTTCCTGATTTTGTTACCGTTGATGATTTCAACTGGGCTGTTGAAGAAGCGACAAAAAAGAAAAAACAGGATTTCTCCAAGGTTGAATTCTTAACTTACAACGAGGGATTATGCGTTCAGTGTATGCATATCGGCTCTTATGACGATGAGCCTACTACCATTGAGCTTATAAATGACTATGCTCATGAAAACGGATACGAAACTGATATCACCGACAAAAGATTTCATCATGAAATCTATTTAAGCGATCCCATAAGATGTGATGTCAGCAAATTAAAGACGGTAATCAGACACCCCATCAAGAAACAATAGAATACGCTGAAGCAATGATTAAAATACAGGGACGCATATGGCGTAATCCCTGTATTTTTTTATTCCAAACTATTAAAATACGCTTAAACAGCTATTGCAATATTATGTCGCTTATGATATAATGTTTTTATATATTTCCTGAAAAATTTAAAGAAATGAGGTAGCCATATGACACATGAATCTGTTTTGGTTCTTGACTTCGGCGGACAGTATAACCAGCTTATTGCAAGACGTGTTCGTGACCATCACGTTTATGCTGAAATCAAGCCTTTTGACACCCCTCTGGAAGAAATAAAAGAAAAGAATTACAAAGGTATTATTTTTACAGGAGGACCAAACTCTGTATATGATATGTCCTCTCCGCACTACACCAAAGATATCCTCGACTTAGGTATTCCCGTTTTGGGAATTTGCTATGGATGTCAGCTTATTTCATGGATGTGCGACGGAAAGGTTGAATCCTGTGCAAAAAGCGAATACGGAAAAATTGAAATAGACATTACTAAAAAAGACAGCAAACTTTTTAAAGACATCCCTGAAAACAACGTGGTATGGATGAGCCATACTGATTACATAAGCTGTCCTCCTGAGGGTTTTGAAATCACATCTCATTCTGAGGACTGCCCTTGTGCTTCCATGGAAAACCAGGACAAAAACATTTATGCTGTTCAGTTCCACCCAGAGGTTACACATAGCGAATATGGCAAACAGCTCTTACATAACTTCCTTTATGAAGTATGTCACTGCAAGGGCGACTGGATTATGGACAACTTTATTGATAACACTGTTGCTGCACTGAGAGAAAAAATCGGAGATAAAAAAGTTGTTCTCGGACTTTCAGGCGGAGTTGACTCTTCTGTTGCGGCTGGTCTTCTCAGCCGTGCAGTAGGAAAACAGCTTACCTGCGTTTTCGTTGACCAAGGACTGATGAGAAAAGACGAAGGAGATTTTGTTGAAGATACCTTTACACGTCTTTTTGACATGAATTTTGTAAGAGTAAACTGTCAAAAGCAGTTTATTGCAAAGCTGAAAGGCATAACCGATCCTGAAGAAAAGAGAAAGACTATAGGAACAGAGTTTTATAAAGTATTTTGGGATAAAATCAGAGAAGAATCCGACGGCGGTTTCTTTGCACAGGGTACTATTTATCCCGATTGTATTGAAAGTGGAAAAGGTGACGCAGACACCATTAAAACTCACCACAACAAGGTGAAAATGCCTGATGATATCAAATTTGACGATGTAATTGAGCCACTCTGCGATTTGTTCAAGGATGAGGTAAGAGCCGTAGGCGAAAAGCTTGGCATACCTCATGAGCTTGTTTGGCGTCAGCCATTCCCAGGTCCAGGGCTTGGAGTAAGAATAATTGGTGAGATTACAGAAGAGAAGATAAAAGTGCTTCAGGAAGCTGACGCAGTATTCCGTGATGAAATAGCCAAGAGCGGAATTGAAGATCAGCTCAGCCAATTCTTTGCGGTATTGCCTGATGTACAGACTGTAGGAGTTATGGGCGACCACAGGACATACGACCATTTGATTGCCATTAGAGCGATTACCACAGATGACTTCATGACTGCCGACTGGGCAAAGATACCTTATGACATTCTTGCCCGCATTTCAAACAGGCTTACAAACGAAGTTGACCACGTCAACAGAGTAGTATATGACATAACCTCAAAGCCACCGGGAACGGTCGAGTGGGAATAAACAGGAAGTGGTATAATCAAAGATGATAGATTACAGTATTCAAAATAAAAAGGCGTGGGAATATAATGCGTATGAGTTTTGGGTGAAACAATCAGGTACACCGGTTGATAGAGCAAAAAGGGACTTAGAAAACCCTATAGGAATGCTGAAAAGACATTCTGATTATTTTGATACCTATAATGGAATTAAAATAGCAAACATATGTGGTTCTTGCGGAAAGAAGGCTGTGCCCTTGGCTATTTTAGGGGCAGAAGTTACTGTCTTTGATATTTCAGAAGATAATAAGAAATATGCGCTTGAAGTCGCAACAGCTGCAAAAGTTGATTTGAATTTTGAAGTATGTGATATATTGGAAATTGATATAGAGAAGTATGGAAATTATTTTGATGTAGTGTTTATGGAAGGAGGAGTATTACATTACTTTCATGATATTGATGAGTTTATGGGTATCATGTATTCATTATTGAAAGACAATGGAAAAATGATATGTAGTGATTTTCACCCGTTTACAAAAATATCAGATATGTTGAATTTTGAACAACCAACTATGAGTTATTTTTCAAAGGAAACTTTTGAAGGAGAAATGGCACATGCCCGTTTTTTTCAAGAAAATGTTCGCAAGCAGATGCCTAAGTGCAGTTATAGAAAGTATACAATTAGTGAGATTATCAATTCAGTCATAAATAGTGGTTTTACATTAAGAAAGTTTGATGAACATCCTGCGTGGACAAATGAAAAGATACCGGGAGAGTTTACTATTGTAGCGAGTAAATAAATAATTTCAGATCGTATGTGTGACTTGAATGGCTTATTGGATTTTTCTTTAATGAAATAAAGAACATGGTGCTAGCACCATGTAATAAGGGTAGTTAAGGAGAAAAGTGGTATCGTGTTACGCACTAGCTGCCTTGATAGCCTTATATTGTAAAGGTTTTTAGAAGTAAAATGGGCGTGTATTCGAACAAAACTTAAACTAATATAGTTAATAACAGCGAAGAACACGCCGAGTGGGAATAAATTGCGAATACAAAAAATAAAAGGAGATATCAAAATGTTAAATTTACTCGTTGAAAACAATATGCAGAACGTTTATACCCCCCTTCCATTTAAAATGCACTTTATCTTCTGCATAATTGCTACTTTAATCTACCTTGTGCAGTATTGCAGAAAGCGTTCGCTTTATTATATCTTTATAATGTTTGCAATCGATTTGACCTTCGTAACTCAGTACTATACAAGCAAAACCGCTATAATCACATTATTTATAGCCGAAGTTGTGCTTATTGTATTAGCAGTTATTTTTTCATATAAGTATAATAAAAAAATAAAAGCCGAAAATGCTGCTGAAAATTCCGAAAAGGAAAAAGAAAGTATGCAGAAAAAAGAAGCCGAAAAGGCTTTTTCCGAAAACGAGAAAAAAATAATTGACAACGCTTTTAATGATAAAGAGGATCTGTAATTATGAAAATGGTTATCCTCGATTCTGAAACCGTTACCCGAAACGATGTATCTTTAGACTGTATAACATCACTTGGCGATTCTGAGGTCTTCGGATATACCCCCAATGATAAGGTCGCCGAGCATATCGGCAGCGCTGATGCTGTTATTTGCAACAAGTGCCTTATTACAAATGAAGTATTTCAAAAATGTCCGAATTTAAAATATGTGGGACTGTTTGCAACAGGTTATAACAATGTGGATATCAAATCTGCATCTGAACATGGTGCGGTTGTCTGTAATGTTCCCTCTTACTCCACTAATTCAGTGGCACAGCACACATTTGCTTTTATCCTCAATTATTATAATAAAATTGCAGAGTATGCTCAGACTGTAGATAATGGCGACTGGGTAAACTATAAGCTGTTCTCATACTTTTATATACCTACAACGGAGCTTGCAGGAAAAACTATCGGTATAATCGGTTACGGCGATATAGGAAAAAAAGTCGCACAGCTTGCAAAAGCTTTTGACATGAACGTTGTTACATATACCCGCTCACCTGAAAAGGTTACAGACGGCACAAAGACCTGCTCTTTTGAAGAACTGCTGAAAATTTCCGATATTGTTTCTCTGCATTGCCCGCTTACAGAAGACAATACTAAAATGATAAATTCACAAGCGTTAAGCTTGATGAAACCTGATGCTCTGCTTGTAAATACAGCAAGAGGCGGGTTAGTTGATGAAAAAGCGCTTGCCGACGCATTAAATAATAATGTGATAGCCGGAGCCTGCATAGACACACTGACCTTTGAACCCATGAGAGAAGACTGTCCTTTAAGACAGGCAAAAAATTGTACCATTACACCTCACATTGCATGGGCACCAAAAGAAACAAGAGAACGACTTTTAGATAAAGTTGCAGAAAACATAAAATGCTGGCTTGACGGAAATCCACAGAATGTAGTAAACAAATGAGTAAAGCATATTTAAGGATTGACGACTCCCCGTCTGAAATAACAAGGGGTTTTATTGATTATCTCTGCGAAAAAGATATAAAGCCGATTATTTTTGCAGTGGGAGAAAACATAGATAAGAATTTTAACAGCGCTTTGTATGCGCTGAAAAAAGGTGCAGTTATAGGCAACCACAGCTATAGTCATGGACATTTCAGTGAGATGTCATTTAATGAGTGTGTAAAAGACATTGAAAAATGTGAGATAAGCCTTGATAAGTTATACTCCGCCGCAGGAATTAAACGTGAATACAAAATCTTCGCCTTTCCTTATGGGGATAAAGGCGGAGAAAATAAAGATAAATTACAGCAATATCTGAAAGATAATAACTTTTCACGTATTGACGACAGAAGCATAAATTTTGACTGGTATAAAAAGTCTAACCTTGACAAAGACATTGATGTTTTCTGGACCTTTGATTTTGCAGAATATATGCTGCCGTGGGAAAAGGGATATACTTATGAAAACATACTTGAACGAATACATGACCAAAATCCTGAAACAGGTGGCTCTTTATCAGATGAAAACAGTTATCATATCATTATGATACATGACCATGACACTACTGATAAATTTATGCCTAAGTATTATAAAACTATTTTGGATCATGTTATAGATTACGGAGTGGAGTTTATCCAACCGAAGTTTATTTAAAGGATGAGCAATATGTCTATGTGGAATCCGTGGAGAGGCTGTCACAGATATAGTGAGGGCTGTAAGTTTTGCTATATACATAAGGGCGATAAACGAAAAGGCTTGTGCACAAATGAAATAGTTAAAACAGATAAGTTTTATGCTCCTGCCTTAAAAAATAAGAACGGTACATATAAAATGAAATCGGGCATTTGCTATGTTTGCTTTTCATCTGATTTTCTTATTGAGGAAGCTGATAAATGGCGTGCTGAATGCTGGGATATGATAAAAGATCGTCCGGATATTACGTTTTTATTTCTTACTAAAAGAATAGATAGATTTTCACAATGCATTCCTGATGATTGGAATGACGGATATGAAAATGTTGTTGTAGGTTGTACTGTAGAAAATCAGAAAATGACAGATTATCGGCTGAAAATATTCCGTGACTTGCCCATTAAGCATAAAAATATCATTTGTCAGCCCATGATTGGAAGAATTAATTTGTCTGAATATCTTGACAACATTGAACTTGTTGTCGTGGGCGGCGAATCTGATAAAAATGCAAGAATGCTGGATTACGATTGGGTACTTGATATCAGAAATCAGTGCATTGAGCATAAAACAGCCTTTGAATTCCGTCAGTTGGGAACGCACTTTATTAAAGACGGCAAAATGTATACTCTCAATACTCGTGATTTGTGCAGCCAGGCTAAAAAAGCAGGAATTAATTATTATCCCCCTAAGGAGTAAATAAAAATGGAACTTTGGGATTTGTTCGACCGAAACCGTAAACCTCTCGGCAAAACTCATGTAAGAGGAGAAAAAATGAAAGACGGAGAATATCACGTTGTTGTAAACGCTGTTGCGGTCAATCAGGACAATAAAATACTTATTACCAAACGTCATCCTGATAAAACTTACGGCGGACTGTGGGAAACCACCGGCGGTTCTGCCATTTCAGGAGAAACCTCAATAAATGCTGCTGTCAGAGAATTATTTGAAGAAACCGGATTGAAAGCTAAACCAAGCGAGCTTGCTTACTGCGGAACCTTGGTAAGAGAAAAATCAAACAGCATACATGATTTTTATTTATATAAAGGCAGCTTCTCCGAAAACGATATAGTTTTGCAGGAAGGTGAAACGGTTGATTTTAAACTTTCCACACCGGAAAAACTGAATGAAATGAATCAAAGCGGGGAATTTCTTAGCTTTGTCTATGATAGATTAAAGGTTATTTATTCAGGATACATCAACATTAATACATAATGAATAGAGGAAAAGAAATGTCAGAATTGAAATCAAAAAAGAGAGTAGTTGTAAAGCTGGGGTCATCTACTCTTACCCATAGAACGGGAAGACTGAATATCAGACGAGTTGAACAGCTTGTAAAAAACCTTGCGGATTTGCAAAACGCAGGACATGAGCTTATTATCGTATCAAGCGGTTCAATCGCACTTGGAATGGCAAAGCTTGGATTTATGGAAAGACCAAAAGATACCCCCTCCAAACAAGCCTGTGCCGCTGTGGGACAATGTGAACTGATGTATCTTTATGATAATCTGTTTTCCAACTACAGCCTTAATGTTGCGCAGATGCTTCTGACAAAATATATTCTTCTTGAAGACAGAAAAGAAAACGTACAGAATGCACTTGAAAAGATTATAGAACATGGAGTTATTCCCATTGTTAATGAAAACGATACAGTTGCTATTGACGAGCTGGAGCTTGAGGTGGGAGAAAACGATTCCCTCGCCGCAACAGTTGCCACTCTTGCAAAGGCAGATCTTCTTATCATAATGTCCGATATTGACGGTCTTTATGATAAAGACCCAAGGAAAAATCCCGACGCTAAACTTATTCCCGTTGTTGAGGAAATTGATGATAACATCAGAGCTTTGGCTGGGGGAGCAGGAACAAAGCTGGGTACAGGCGGTATGATTACAAAAATAAATGCAGCTGAAATTGCTGTGGACAACGGTATTGACATGATAATTGTAAACGGCAAAGATCCTGATAATCTATACTATCTTTTTGAGAACGGAAATTTAGGGACTTTGTTCAAGGCTAAAACAATTAATAATTAAAAGAAATCATGGAAAGCAAAAAAGAAAATGAAATAACAAAAGTAATTTCAGGGACAAAAGTCACAAGAATAGTGTCATTGATAGGAATCACTGCATCTATTTTGGACTTGTTCTTGAATTTTTCGATGACGCTGATTATTGGCTTTTCATTTTACTGCTTATCAGTAATTTGTTTTTCTTGATTAATAGTTTTAGAAGCAAGTCAGGCTCAAAATCAGAAGAAAACAATAAATAATAGAATTTATAAAGGGGCTGAAATTTATGAACTATATTGAAAAACTTGCTACCAATGCAAGGGCATGCAAAGATGACTTAGCTAACGCTTCATCTGCACAGAAAAACGATGCTCTCCTTGAAATTGCACACATCCTCAGAAGATGCATGCCGAAAATTATGGAGCAGAACAGCATTGACCTTGAAAACGCAGTTCGCAGAAACATGTCAAAGGCTATGCAGGACAGACTGGCTCTTAATGAAAAACGCATTGAAGGCATTGCAAATGCCTGTGAAAAGCTGACTTCGCTTGACGACCCTGTAGGGCAAATTGAAAGCGGCTCAGTTCGTCCGAACGGCATGAGAATTACAAAGGTTCGTGTACCAATGGGAGTAATCGGAATTATTTACGAGGCTCGCCCCAATGTTACAGTTGATGCGGCGGCATTGTGCCTGAAAAGCGGAAACGCTGTAATTCTAAGGGGTGGAAAAGAAGCCTTTAATTCAAATAAAATTCTTGTAGAGCTAATGCGTCAGGCAGTAGAAACCGCAGGATTTTCGCCTGATATTATTCAACTTGTTGAGGACACAGACAGACAGATTGCGATTGAAATGATGCAGGCCAACGGACATATTGACGTACTTATTCCAAGGGGTGGTGCACAGCTTATTAAAGCAGTCGTTCAGTCGGCAACTGTTCCGGTTATTGAAACAGGCACTGGGAACTGTCATGTTTATGTGGACTCCACTGCTGACCTGAAAATGGCTGCGGACATTGTTGACAACGGAAAAACACAGCGTCCGTCGGTATGCAACGCTGTAGAAAGCTGTCTTGTACACAGAGATGTTGCAGAGGACTTCCTGCCTATGCTTAAAAAACGTCTTGATGAACACAATGTTGAAATAAGAGGCTGCAACCTCACAAGAATGATTTTAGGTGACTGTGTAACTCCCGCTGACGAATATGATTATGCAACAGAATTTCTTGATTACATAATTTCAATCAAGGTTGTGGACGGACTTGGAGAGGCTATTGAACACATTCAGAAATATTCCACAGGTCACTCGGAATGTATTGTAACCGAGAGCTTGTTTGCTGCTGAAGAGTTTCAGAAGAGAGTCGACTCTGCCGCAGTATATGTAAACTGCTCTACCCGCCTGTGTCTTATAAACATCTGAAGCTTCAGAAGAATAGTCGAGTGTAGATCTAGGTGGTCG
>CAMWVM010000041.1 GCA_947177715.1 uncultured Ruminococcus sp. | reverse complement strand
CTATGGTGCGTCTTGCAAGGGGCAACGAATCTCTTTTGCATCCATATGTGGAATCAAAGGGTAACTTTGGAAAGGCATATTCAAGAGATATGGCATATGCAGCATCTCGTTATACAGAGGCGAAGCTGGAACCTATCTGTAACGAATTGTTCCGTGATATTGATAAAAATACAGTGGATTTTGTACCGAACTATGATAATACCATGCAGGAACCCACATTGCTTCCCGCAACATTTCCGTCAATACTTGTAAATGCCAATGTGGGAATCGGCGTTTCAATGGCGTCGGCAGTGTGCTCGTTTAATTTGACAGAGGTCTGTGAAACAGCAATAGCCCTTATGAGAAATCCCGAACATAATGCCATTGAAACCTTAAAAGGACCGGATTTCCCCGGAGGAGCATTTGCTTTATACGATGAAGAAGAATTGGACAAAATCTACCGTACAGGAAAAGGTTCAGTTAAGCTGAGAGCAAAGTATTCCTATGATAAAAAGGCAAATTGCCTTGAAATAACAGAGATACCGGCAACGACCACAGTCGAGGCTATTATTGAAAAAATTATTGCCCTTGTAAAGGCAGGTAAAATCAGAGAGATTCAGTATATCCGTGACGAAACTGATAAAACAGGTCTTACAATCGGTATCGATCTTAAAAGAGGCGTAGATCCTGATAAGTTAATGCAAAAACTCTATAAGCTTACTCCACTTCAGGATAGCTATTCATGCAATTTCAATATTCTTGTTCAGGGCTATCCAAGAGTTATGGGTGTTTATGATATTTTAAAAGAGTGGACAGCTTTTCGTATGGACTGCGTAAAAAGACGTATTGCGTATGATTTGGAGAAAAAGAAAGCTAAGCTGCATTTGCTTAAGGGCTTGGGAAAAATATTGATTGATATTGACAAGGCAATAAAGATCGTCCGTGAAACTGAGGAAGAGTCAGAGGTTGTTCCTAACCTTATGATAGGTTTTTCTATTGATGAAATTCAAGCAGAATATGTTGCTGAAATAAAACTTCGTCACCTTAACAGGGAGTATATCTTAAATCGTATTTCCGAAACAGACGCACTGGAAAAGGAAATCGCAGAGCTTATGGATACCCTCGACAGTAACCGTAAGATTAAAACTATTATCATAAATGAACTGAAAGACGTAATAAAGAAATACGGTCAGCCAAGAAAAACACAGTTTTTCTATAAATCTGATATCGAAGAGGTTGAAGTGGAGGACGAAACACCCGATTATCCTTGCAGACTTTTCCTGTCCGATAGTGGTTATTTTAAGAAAATTACACCTCAGTCTCTAAGAATGGCAAGTGACCAGAAGCTTAAAGAGGGAGATTTTATTTCCCGAGAAATGGACGCTACAAATAAAACTGAATTGCTGTTCTTTACTGACAAAGCTACGGTTTATAAATCAAGGGCTTCCCAGTTTGATGATACAAAAGCCAGTGCGTTAGGTGATTATGTTCCGGTAAAGCTATCATTTGAGGATGGCGAAAATGTTCGGACAATGGTGACGACTACGGATTATTCAGGGTATATTATTTTTGTATATGAAAATGGTAAAGTTGCAAAGGTTCCAATAAAGGCATATGAAACTAAAACAAACAGAAAGAAGCTATCCAATGCTTATTCTGCAAAATCAAAATTAATAGCAGTGTTTAATGTGCAGGAGAACGCTTTGATAATGCTTAGAACCACTAACGGCAGGGCAATGATTTTTGATACAGCTTTGCTTATGCCGAAAGCAACAAGAGATACAATCGGCGTTCAGGTTATGACTCTGAAAGCTAAGTCAACAGTAGAAAAGGCTTTTGTTGTTGACGAGGAAACCGCAGAGGAATTGGCGAAATATCGTAGTAAATCAATTCCAGTAGCAGGCTGTTTCGCTAAAGATATCCCTGATCCAGATCAAATGACGCTTTAATCGGTTACAGCAGGCCTGAAAATATTCTTAAAAAAATATATATTATATTTTTTTCAGCTTTGACGATTCTCGGATCGTTAAGGCTGATTTTTTTGCTTGATTTTAAAAGGTCCTCTATGTCTTTTCTGAGCTGGTTTACAGATTTGGTTTTATACATAACAGCGCCGCTTTCAAAGTGAATGTATAAACTGCGGTAATCAAGATTTGCTGAACCCACATATGCGATTTCATTATCGCATAAAATTGATTTGGCGTGTATAAATCCATCAGAAAATTCATATATTTCTACACCGCATTTTAAAAGGGTGACATAATTTGCTCTGGTTACAATGTGAACGTACTTTTTATCCGGTATTTCAGGCGTAAAAAGCCTTACCTTGATTCCATTTTCGGAAGCAAGACATAACGCAGACAACAGCCTGCTGTCAGGCACAAGGTAGGGTGTGGTTATATTTATCTCACTCTGAGCATTGTTTATCATGTTGAGAAAGGCTCTCTCTGTAAATCCAATGGAGCACATTGGGTAATCGGCAAATGGCAAAATTGCCGATTCATTTGCTTCGATGGTTTTCTGATTGTAAACAAGAAAATCCTTATAATTTAAAGTATTTCCGCTCATGTTCCACATCTGTATGAACATCGCCGTAAATGTGTTCACAGCATTGCCTTTAACTCTAATTGCTGTGTCTTTCCAATATCCGTAGGGGGAGATTTTGTTGATGTATTCGTCCGCAATGTTAGCGCCGCCTGTAATAGCGATTTTTCCATCAACCACAACAATCTTTCGGTGGTCACGATAGTTAATTTGAGGAGTTATTCTTCCGTTAAATAAATTGAATATCTTGGCAGTTATTCCTTTGCTTTTCATCTGTTTAAGAAAGTCAGGAGGAAGTAACGCAATTGTGCCTAAATCATCGTATAAAATATATACTTTAACGCCTTGTTTTATTTTCTTTTCAAGTATAGCTAAAGTTTCATCCCACATGCAGCCGAAGTTAATAATAAAAAACTCAAGGAAAATGTATTTTTCAGCACTTTCTAAGTCATTTTTCATTGCTTCAAAAAACGATTCTCCCGTTGGATAATATTCGCATTCGGAATTACTGTATACAGGAAGACCGCTAACAGCACTTAATCCTTGGAATTGCTTGCGTATTCTTAATGGAGCGTTAGTTTCTTTGGATTTATTCAACGGCATGGGATTATCCTTGAGATAACGCTGTATCTTCTTTAAGGCCGAACCTCTGCCATATAAAATATACATTGGAATAAATAAAACCGGTAAAAATAACACTCCGATTATCCAGCCCATCCTGCATGGAATATTGCATTGCTTTACCGCTATTTTTAAAGCAAGTATAAGTGCAATGATACTGATTACTACGTTTATCCATCTCCAATGTAAACATACATAACAGAAACATCCAATAATCAAAAATAGCTGTATTGCCAAAAATAATCCGTTTATAATGATTCTTCCAAGGTAATATTTAAATAGTTTTTTCATGTGAGTTTATTCCTTATCTTATTTGACATTCATATGTTAGTGTGGTATAATTTTATGTAGTTGTGTCGAATAAAAGAAAGATAAGGAGATGTCTGACGTGGAGTGTCCAAAGTGCAAAAAAACAGTGGGCGAAAATGATGCAGTTTGCCGTAATTGCGGCATTGCATTAAAAGAACCGAAAAGAAAAAAATTCAACGTCAAAAGGCTTGTGAACAGAAAGAAAATGCAGGCTTCTTCTGATTTAAAAACTGTTGAGGGAAGAAAAGGTTTAGTTCGCCAAAAAATTAATGAAAATAGATTGAAGCTTGTGTTATTCATTATTTCTATAATTTTAATTATAGTGCTTGTAATTGTTTTAATTTCACATATTTCAGGTGAAAAGGGGAATAAAATAGCACTTGAGCTTATAGAATATTCAGGGAAAAGTGTGTCAGATGCAGAAACTGATGTAGGTATTCATCTAAAGGACGGTTCATCGTATCGAGGTGTTAATACAGCTCTTAAGTTTGACTATGTCTTTGAATCTGAAGATGAAGTGAGAATTAATGATATTACTTATCCTGAGTGGGCAGTTACAGTGCTGCTGGATAAAAATGAAAAGATCGAAAGCGTTGTTTATACTGATTTTAAATCAGTTGAGGACGATCTCAGAGGAGATAAAAAAGATAAGGATATAAATTTGGATAAGTTTGATAAGGGTGCAAAATATAGTACCGTAACCGATGAAATTGACTGTGATCCTTATAGCATTACTTATAAGAAAGATAATACTTCTTATCTTTACAAATATTATTATATGACCGATAATGGCGACGCTCAGCAGGTAATTATTAACGTTGCTTTTGACGATGAAAATAAATTTCTTTATTACTCGTCTGAGTTAGTTTACCCCGAAAATATGTAAATGTTACAGAAGTGATACAAATTATTGCAAAAAAGCTACAGTTTTTTTAAAATACTTGACTTGTTTTAAAGAACTTGATATTATGAATTGATAATTGAAGCGAGGAGGTTGATTATGGTTTTCGATAAACATCTGTGTATGGGATGTATGAACGAGCTGGATGAAAACGGTGTATGTCACTATTGTAATTATACGGACAATGTACCTTTTCTTCAATCATATCTTGCTCCTAAAACCGTTTTGGATAACCGCTATATTGTAGGGAAAATGTTATCCTATAATGGAGAGGGCGCTTCTTATATTTGTTATGATACCGTGGCAAAAGCAAAAGTTGTTATCCGTGAATACATGCCAGACACACTTTGTGAAAGAGAAAAAGGAAGTCAGAGAATTATCGCTGATTCTGATTGTCTTGCTAAATATAAAACATTCATGTCTGAGTTTGTGGATATGAATAAAGTCCTCTCAAGAATGAGAAATCTTGACCATATCGTCACAGCTGAAGATATAATTTATGCTAATAATACAACTTATGTTGTGCTTGATTATGTAGAGGGAGTTTCCTTGAAAAAGTTCCTTCAGTCTAATAAAGGATTTTTAACATGGGAACAAGTAAAAAAATTGCTTATGCCTCTGTTCACAACTTTGAGTATTATTCATAATGCAGGTATTATCCATAGGGGTATTTCTCCTGAAAATATTATTGTTACTACAGACGGTGAGTTAAAGCTGACCGGATTTTCCATAAGCTCTATAAGAACTGCCAATACAGGTCTTTCAACTGAGTTCTATTCCGGATATACAGCGCCTGAGCAGTATTCATGCCTTGATTGGCAGGGAACATGGACCGACGTTTATGCTATTGCCGCAGTTACATATCGAATTCTGACAGGTATCGTCCCGTTGGACGCTAATACAAGAATTACAAATGATACAATGCCTGAAGCTATTAGAGTGAACCCAAGAGTTCCGGCACATGTTTCAAAAGTCTTGGCAAGGGCTATGTGTGTTAAGGGCAGCGACCGTATCCAAACAATTACGAAGCTTGTTTCTGCTTTATTTGAACCACGTAATCATATGGAGCACCAGAAGGGTGCTACTCAAACTATACCCGTTCAGAAACCATCTGTTAGAAATAACATAGAAAAACCTGTTAACGATACAAAAATGAAACAGATGAATATTGCGGCAGTGGTTACGGGAGTTATAATTCTTACTCTTATAATTGGACTTGGTGTGTTTTTGATTTATCAGATACTTACACCAGGAAGGGAAGATAACAGCTCTGTTTCTGATATTTCAAGTTCAGTTTCAGAAAGCAGTATGGACGATTCCTCAAAAACAATTCAAACTACATCTGCAAAACCTGAGTCTAAATATGGCTATGGTTCTATTATGCCCAATGTGGTTGATATGAGATATGAAACCGCATTGAAACAGTTGAGCGAGGATTTCGCAATCAGAGTCGATTATTTCTATTCCGATGAAATTCAAAAGGGTATAATTACCGAGCAGAGTATCGCAGCTGGCAGTGATTATGATCCAAAACTGAAAAATGAATTAATTTTAAAAGTTAGTAAGGGCAGTGAGCTTGTACCAGTTCCATCTTATTCGGGGTTGACTAAAAAACAGTATCTTGATATTCTTGATTCTTTAGAGATTGCATATACAACTGAAAATGGTCAATCATCAACTGTCAGTGCAGGTTATGTGGATTCAACAAATCCCGCACCCGGTGAAAACGTTAATGTTAAAGAAGGCGAGGTCGTTACTGTAACAATTTCTGTCGGCATGCCTCAAACTTCTGCTAAGGAGCCGGAATCTTCACTAAACGAGTCCGATCAGTCTTCTGATTCAGAAAACCAGTCTACATTAAATGGCCTTACGGAGTCGCAGGTAATTGTTGAATAAATACTTGCGAAAACGTTTAATTTTTTGTGAAAAAACGGTAAAGTCCTTGACATGAAAATTAGATTGTGATATGATATTATAGTATTAAGTGTAATATTATATTGGTATGGATTGCCATAAATATGGAGGAATCAATAATGGCTAAGAAAATAGGTGTTTTAACAAGCGGAGGAGATGCTCCGGGAATGAATGCCGCTGTCCGTGCAGTTGCAAGAGCTGCCTTGCAGAAGGGTATAGAAGTAGTTGGCGTTAAGAGAGGATATAACGGACTTCTTAACGGTGATGTAATTGAAATGAATGCAAGATCTGTTTCTGGAATTATCCAGCGTGGAGGTACTTGTCTTTATACAGCAAGATGTCACGAGTTCCGTGATCAGGCAGGAGTTATGAAGGCTAAGAAAAATTGCGAGGAAATGGGACTTGATGGGATCGTAGTAATTGGCGGTGACGGTTCTTTTAGGGGAGCAGCTGATTTGTCAGCAGCAGGAATTCCTTGTATCGGACTTCCGGGAACTATTGATAATGATATTGCTTGTACAGAATATACAATCGGTTATGACACAGCAATGAACACAGCTATGGAAATGATTGATAAAATTCGTGATACAGCACAATCTCATGACAGATGTTCTGTTGTTGAGGTAATGGGTAGAAATGCAGGATACATTGCAATAAATGTAGCAATGGCAGTTGGTGCTGAGGCTTGCATTACCCTTGAAAAAGGTTATGATTTGAAGAAGATTGCTGAGAATATGCTCGAAACTTCAAAGAGCGGAAAAACTCATTTTATCATAATTGTTGCCGAGGGCGTAGGCAAAACAGAAGAAATCTGCAATAAACTCGAAGCACTTACAGGAATAGAGTCCAGAGCTACAATTTTGGGCCATGTTCAGAGAGGCGGAAATCCAACAGTTCGTGACAGAGTTATGGCAACAGCAATGGGCTATCATGCAGTTGAATTGCTTGAACAGGGAATCGGTAACAGAGTAGTAGGTTTAAAGGATAATAAGATTTATGATGTTGATATTCAGGAAGCTCTTTCAATGAAAAAGCCTTTTGATGACGATTTGTATGATATCCTTTACAAAACTGCATTTTAAATTTAATTAAATTGAATATACAGCTATTCTAAAATTGTGTTGGGATAGCTTGCATATTACAGAGTAGAAATCTGTGCGTTAAGTGCTTGAGGGACGGGGAGTTGCCAACAAGACGAAAGAGGAGAGATCCTTTGCGGTGCAGGTTTCGCATCCCGCTGAATGTGTAATTAGAAGCTTTTCATCAGCTCCGGTTATGCACAAAGCACAACATTGCTCGCATAAGATAAGGAGGTATTTTTATGAAGAGCTTTTTTTTGTTGTTTTCAGATTCCGCAAAGGAGCTGAAAAAAGTATCAACCCTAACGGTTTCGGGACTGTTTGTGGCATTGGCAATAGTATTGAGAAACTTGACGATTAATGTTTCTGCCGACCTGAGGATTAATTTTGCTTTTCTCGGTGCAATGATAATCGGTATGCTTTATGGTCCGGTGCTTTCTATAATGGGAAGCGTCAGCGTAGACATTATCGGATATTTCTTGGACGGCTTTAAAGCGAGGGATTATAACTTTGCACTGTTGCTGGTGAAGATTATTGCAGGACTTATCTATGGCGTTATGCTGTATAAAAAGGCAACAAATAAATCCCTGATTGTTAATACAGTTATTTCAAGAATATTAGTGGTGATTATCTGCCAGCTGATTCTTAATTCGATAGTGCTGTATTATTGCTATCAGAATAAAAACTTTCCGTTTATGTCAGGATCAGAATGGTCAGCTTTTGGCATATGGATGACGCCAAGATTAATCAAAAACGGAATAATGCTTCCAATCGAAATTGCATTATCAGTCATGATAATTCCAATGGCAAAACAGTCATATATTAAAGTCTTTAAAAGAAAAACTGCTTGATTTTGACTGAACTTGGGAATGTAAAAAACAATTAAAATATACTTGCTTTATTGTGCAGATTGTTGTATAATATAAGCAAGTATTTTTTGTTGAAAGGGTTGTTTTTATGATAAATGTCGGCTTTATCGGTGCCGGTAATATGGGATATGCCATAATGAAAGGAATTATCGGCTCCCCTATGGGAAAAGATATTTCACTGTTTGCTTTTGATAAATATACACCGTCTTTGGAAAGAGTGGAAAAAATCGGCGTAATCCCTTGTGAAAATTCTGTGGGTATCGTTGCAAAATCAAAATATGTCTTTCTTGCAGTTAAGCCTCAGCAGCTAGATGAGGTGCTTGAAGAAATCTCTGATACAGTAAATGAAAATACAGTTATCGTGTCTATCTGTGCAGGAATTTCTGATGAATATATAGCTTCAAAAACAGTGAAAAATGCAAAAGTAGTGCTTGTTATGCCTAATACACCATTGCTCTTGGGTGAGGGCGCAACAGCATTGTCAAAATCAGACAGCGTGTCAGACGAAGAATTTGAACTTGTCTGCAAAATCTTTGGCTCATGTGGAGTATATGCAGTTGTGCCAAAGGATAAAATGAAAGAGATAATTGCTATAAATGGATCATCACCTGCTTTTATTTACCTCTATGCAAAAGCTTTCATCGATTATGCAAAATCTGAAAATATCAGTGAAGAAGTTGCAAAAACTTTGTTTGCAAAGAGTCTAATTGGATCGGCAAAAATGATTACAGAAAGCGGAAATTCTATTGATGAGCTTATTACGATGGTGTCATCTAAAGGTGGCACTACTATTGCAGGTCTTGAACAACTGCGCTCTGGAAAGCTTGAGGAAACAGTGAATAATGCCTGCAAGGCTTGTACCAAAAGAGCATATGAGCTTTCTAAGTAATTTTTAATCGCATCACAGCATATATATTACCATATCTTTTTTGGAGTGGTGTGTATGAAAATTTCGAGGACAAGCAACGATTTTATCCATAAAAATAATTTTTTCGCCTTTCTTGCAGGAATAGCAATTTTAGGTGTACTTTTAGGTGTAATGTCCTATTGCTTTATGAGCGAAGATTTTTTAAATCAAATGGCTCTTGCGCAGGAAAATTTCATAGAAATGCGAAAAAATCAGGATTTCGCTCATATACTTATTAAGTCTTTCACAAGCTCGACAATTTTTCTTGGTTCAGCATTTGTGCTTGGATTTTCTGCGATTGCTCAGCCTGTGGAAATAATTATACCTTTAGTTAAGGGATTGGGACTGGGAGTTACTATGGCTCAGGTCTATTCTCAAAACGGTAAAGACGGAATGCTTACCTGTCTGTTGATCTGTATCTTATAAACATCTGACGATGACGACGACTAGTCGAGTGTAGATCTCGGTGGTCGCCGTATCATTAAAAAAAAA
>CAMWVM010000040.1 GCA_947177715.1 uncultured Ruminococcus sp. | reverse complement strand
AAGACGTCCGGCTACTGTTTCAGGCAAGACAGCCGAAAGAATAACATGGTCACTGTCCATGATTATTACTGCTCTTGTTCTCCGTCCATAAGTAGCATCAATTATAGTGCCTTTATCTTTAGCTTCTTGTATAAGGCGTTTTATTGGTGCTGAGTCAGGAGAAACAATGGCTATTATACGATCAGATGAAACCATATTTCCAAATCCAATATTCAAAAGCTGCATAAACGACCTCCGAATTATTCTATATTCTGAATTTGCTCTCTGATTTTTTCAATTTCGGATTTCATATCTACCACAAGCTTTGTAATATGTAAATCCTGAGCTTTTGAACCAATGGTATTAACTTCACGATTAAGTTCCTGAACTAAAAAGTCAAGCTTTCTTCCAACTGGTTCATTGCTGTTTATCAAATCTCTAAACTGGGAAATATGACTTCTAAGTCTTACAGTTTCTTCATCTATTGCGGTTTTTTCTGAAAAAATAGCAACTTCGGTTATAATTCTTTGCTCATCAATATTTCTATCAGCAAGAGTTTCCTTAATTTTTGCATATAACCTTTCTTCATACGCCTTAGCAGTATTAGGTGACTGCGATTCAATTTTAGTCACGGCATCCTCAAGAAATTTAAGTCTTGAAACAATGTCGTCATACATCTTCATACCCTCGGTAACACGCATATCAACAAAACGTTCCAAAGCCTTTTCAGCAACTGATTTCACTTGATTCCAAATTGCCTCTTCATCTTCCGTAACCTTAACAACGGTAAAAATATCCGGAAGCCGCATGATATTTGACAGCGTTAAGTCATCGTCAAGATCAAGCTCATCCGCTGAATTTCTCAGTGCTTCAATATAACCAAGTGCAATCTCTTTATTAATTTCAATTTGAGCATTTACACCTTCTTGATTATAAATCAAAACTGATACTTCAACTTTTCCTCTGGAAATATCATTTTTTAAAAATGCTTTCAGTTTTTCATCAAGATAACCATAAGCTTTAGGAGTTCTTGCCGAAAACTCATAATACCGATGATTTACCGAACGTATTTCAACTAATATTTCACGACTGTCAAGAACACAGCGTTCTCTTCCAAAGCCTGTCATACTTTTTATCATTTGTACTATTATCCCTTCCTAAAAAGAATATCTTTTATTATAACATTTTTCATTAAGTTTATCAAGTGAAATACACTGATTATTAATATTGCTTTAACACTATTTTTACCGTTATCATATAGCCGTAAAGATATCCAGCAAATCCTTGCCGATATAAATATGATGATACTTTTCAAAATCAATTTTACTTGTAGAACCGGTAGTAACTCCTGCAAAATCAACACCGGCATTTTGAGCTGTTTCAGCGTCGATATAGCTGTCCCCTATATACAAGACATCACATTTATTCACCTTAAGTCGCTCAATAATTAAATTAAGTCCATCAGGCGAAGGTTTAGCATTAGATACATCTTCTCCGCCAACTATTTCATCGACAGGGAAAGATCCTGCCTGACACTTAAAAGTATCTTCAATTCTATATCTGAATTTTGTAGACACTATTCCAACCTTTACACCTGCATTCTGCAATGTTTGCAGAATAGCCAACGTATTATCATAAAAAAAGGTATTCCTGACCATCTCTTCGTCGGCTTTTTTAACATATACCAAACGCATTTCTTCTCTTTGAGGATTATTAGGGATACCTGTCAGCTCGTCAAAAGCATCAACTAATGTCATTCCGATAGTATTATAAATTTCCCTATCACTCGGTATTGGATATCCGAACTCAGACAAGGTATGTTTAAAACATATTAGAATACCTTTTGAGGAATCTGCAAGGGTCAAATCAAAATCAAATATATAAGCTTTATATTTTCCCATTGAAACCTCTATTCAACTGTAACTGATTTTGCTAAATTTCTTGGTTTATCAACATCATTACCTCTAAGCACTGAGGTATAATACGCAATCAGCTGCAGAGGTACAACCGTCAGCATCGGCATAAGCAAATCATCGATCGTCGGAAGTCCGATTTTATAATCCGCCACATCGTCGTCCACGTTAATATAATTATGAGTTACAAAAATAACCTTTCCGCCTCTTGCTTTTACCTCTTTCGCATTACTTACAGTTTTATCAAACAGATTGCGCTGCGTCGCAACGGCGATTACAGGCATAGCGTCAGTTACAAGAGATATTGTACCATGCTTCAATTCTCCTGCTGCATATGATTCAGAATGGATATATGAAATTTCCTTTAATTTAAGAGAACCTTCCATTGACATTGCATAATCAAGACCCCTGCCTATATAGAGAAGATTTTCGGCATTTACTAAAGTTGACGCAACATACTTACATATAACGTCTTGTTTTAAAACTATTTCAAGCATTGCGGGAACACTTTCCAGTTCCTTAGTCAGACGCATACATTCTTCTTTAGAAATTGCACCTTTGGCATATGCCAACTCAAATGCAAGCAGATAAAACACAGCAATTTGAACGCTGTAAGCCTTAGTTGATGCAACAGAAATCTCCAGTCCTGCATGGGTATAAATGACCATATCAGCTTCTCTTGAAATAGAGGAACCAACAACATTTACGATAGCCAAAGTATCAGCACCCATTTTTTTAGAAAGCCGCAAAGCTTCAAGTGTATCGGCGGTTTCACCTGACTGTGAAACGACTATAACCAAATCTTTATTTGTTATTATAGGATTTCTATATCTGAACTCAGAGGCAACATCAACGGTAACGGGGATTCTACCGATTTGTTCTATTACATATTTACCAACCAAGCCTGCATGCATAGCCGTACCACAAGCTACAACAAATATATTTGAATATGAAGCAAGTTTTTCTTGTGTTAAACCACACTCATTAAGATTTGGCATTCCGTCAGCAATTCTTGGAGATATTGTAGATGAAATAGCAGATGGCTGTTCATTTATTTCTTTGAGCATGAAATGCTCATATCCGCCTTTTTCAGCAGCTTCCATATCCCAATCAGCAACCATAAGTTCTTTTTGGATAGTAAATCCATGTTTATCGAAAATCTCAGCTTTTCCGTTATCTAATACGACAATTTCATTAGTTTCCAAAAGATAATATTTATTGGTGAACTTCAGAAATGCAGGAATATCAGAAGCAATAAAGGCTTCATCATCTCCAACACCAACAATAAGCGGAGAATCCTTTCTTACTGCATATATTTTATTGGGAAAATCCTTAAAAAGAATCCCCAAAGCATAAGAACCTTCTATATCGCTTATAACATTTCTAATAGCATCAATCGGATCACCGTTATAATAATAATCCAACAATTTTGCTACAGTTTCTGTATCAGTTTGACTTTCAAAAACATATCCTTTTGTTTCGAGAAATGCTTTTATTTTACTGTAATTTTCAATAATTCCATTATGGACTATTGAAATATTCGCATTACCATGAGGATGTGAATTCACATCTGACGGTTCGCCGTGAGTAGCCCATCTTGTATGTCCGATACCACAGCTTCCATTAATCCAACCATTCCTATGAATTTTTTCTTCAAGCTGAGCTATTCTGCCTTTTGTTTTTTCCACCCTTATTTCACTGTTTTCAAAAACAGCAATACCAGCAGAATCATAGCCTCTGTATTCAAGCTTAGACAATGAGTCAAGCAAAATTTTTGTACAATCCTTTTTTCCGATATAACCAACTATTCCGCACATAACGAAACTCCTTTCATATATCAAGGGATTAAACATATTACAATATATTAAACACTTTTAATTATATCATATATACATGATAAAATCAAGAAAAAACAGCAATCTGATATAATTATTATTTTTCTAAACCATTGGTATTTCTATGCCTTTGGACAGCTTGAAAGAATATATATAACAGCTTTTTACAGGAGCATCTAAAATTAAATCCAATGCAGCTTTATACAGCTCAAGCTGGGTTTGATATTTCAACAATTCAGATGAATCTTTGAAATTATCAGTTTTATAATCGACAAGCACATAACCGTCATTTTCTTCAAATATACAATCAGCAATACCCTGAAGCATACCGTTACCGGAAATAAATTTCTGATATTTTTTACCGATTTTAATATCTTTAAAGTTAACAAGAAAACGTTTTTCCCTCATTACATTTTTGCTGCGTTTTATGCGAGCATAAAATTCACTATCGAAAAATTTATTAAGTGCGTCAATGTAAACACCGCTCTTTTCTTTTTCTGTTAAAAATCCTTCGTTATATAGCCTTTCCAACTCATTTTTCACGGAAACAGAAGCGTTTTCATAATCTGCCAACTCCATAAATAAGTGAGTATAGGTACCTTTTTCTGTTGCGGTAAGCTTCGTGATTTCCTCGGCAAGTCTTGGCAGCTGAGGATAAAACTCAGGATTTTGCTCTCCAAATTCTTTTTCCTTTTCATCGCTGACAATTTCAGTTACTGTCATTTTTGCCGGTGCATTCAACTCATCAGAAATATATTTAAAGTCATATTTTTCTTTAAGCTTGTTTACTTTTTCCTGTATTGGTTTTTCTTGGATAAATGCACTTTCCGATGTTTGATAACTATCTATGTTGTCATAAATCCTAAACTCAATTTTAGCTTCAGATGAAACTTGTGGAAGTTCACAATCAATCTGTGCTTCTTTCAGCAAAACTTCATTATCTTCTGCACACAGTAAAGTCATATAAATCCATTGAGCAAAGTTTTTACACTCTTTAACCAAGGTTGGATTAATACCAGATGCTTCAGATATATCATGAGCTTTTCTCCTTACAATCTCATAGTCATCCAAATCACTTCTCGAACCATGTCTAAGATTTAGGGCAATAAACAGCTTTTCTTTTGCTCTTGTCATTGCAACATAAAGCAGTCGCAATTCTTCGCTCAAAGTTTCATTTAGACTTATAATCTTTTGTGCTTTATAATTGATGGGTTCCGTTATTGAAAGTTCATCATGATTTGATATTTTCATAGCAGCACCGAACTTCTCATTAAACAAAACTCGTTTTGAAATGTCTTTTAAATTAAACTTTTTTGAAAGTCCGCAAAGAAATACAAAAGGATATTCAAGTCCTTTAGATTTATGAATAGTTTTTACGATAACTGAATCTTTGCTTTCAGTTACAGTAACGGCTTGTTTGAAATCTCCTCCGTTTTTTGACGCAGCATCTAAATATCTTAAAAATCCTGACACACCACCTTCAGAACTACTTTCATATGAAGATGCATACTCCAATAAAAGGCGTAGATTCGCTCTTTTCTGCTTACTGTTTTCAAAAGCTGATGCAACTGCAAAAAAATCAGTTTCATCATATATTTTTCTAATAAGATGCTCTAAAGTCATAGAAGATGAATAGAATCTCAGCTTTTTTATAAGAGTGACAGCATACACGCACTTATTTTCCAAAATTAATTTATCATTATTTTCAATATCATCTAAACTGTTACTAATTGAGTTAATAACCTGATAAATTCTCTTAGAATAGTTGCCGTTTTTATCAATACATAGAAGTCTTATCGCTGCTGTTTCATCTGCTGTAAAACCAAGAACTGGCGACATCATAACAGAAACAAGTGGTATGTCCTGCATAGGATTGTCAATCACTCTAAGAAGATTAATCATCACAGCAATCTCTCTTGAACGCATATATCCACTTGTTTCTTCTGAAAATGCCTTTAAACCAACGGCTTCTAAGGCTTTTGCTATTTGCAAACCATCCTTTTTGCCTCTTGACAGTACACAAAAATCGGACGGACGACATGGCCTTATAACTCCGTTATCTTCTACAGTACATTTACTATCATACAGTTCCTTTATTCTTTTAGCAACAGCAAAATGTTCACGCTCAAACGACAAATTTTCCAAAGACATATTTTCATCATCAGATTTTTCAGATGATTGTATACTATCGTCCTTAATTAGCATTATTTCAGTATCAAAATCCGGATTTTTATAATCGGCACCTAACTGTAGTTTTTCATCATCGTCATATTCTATTTCTCCGACGGAATCACTCATTAGCAGTGAAAATGTGAAATTAACATAATCAATAATATTCTTTCGGCTTCTATAATTTCTTTTTAACTGAACAGATTTAAGCTGTGAAATATTTTCATTGCTCGCAGTTTGTTTTGCATTTAAGAAAAGCAATGGATTAGATTGCCTGAATCGATAAATTGATTGCTTAACATCACCTACAACAAAAACATTTTTCCCCATGACCGACAAATCGTCGGTATCAGATATAGCTTTAAAAATCAATTCTTGAAGATTATTAACATCTTGAAATTCATCAATAAGAATTACTTGGTAATCTCGGTTTTTTACTATTTCTTCTGCAAGTTCAGTTCTGACTATATCATTTTCGGTTTTACGAACCAACAATTTTATAGCCATCATTTCCACATCAGAAAACTCAAGAGAGTTAATTTCCGTTTTTGCTTCCCAAGCAACCTCTTCTGTTTTTATACACAGTTTATACAGTCCATCAAAAATTTCGGATGAGGTACACAAATTTTCAAATAAATTACGGCCTGTTTTTTTTATGTCAGATGTGATGTCCTTAAAAATAGACATGTATTCTTTTCTTAAAGCTCTTAAACTATCAATAATAGACGACTGAAGAAACACTTCGCCTTCTGATTCGTTATCAGATAATTTCAGCGTAATTCTTGAAGAACTGAATTTTAACGAAGTAAAACTATCATACACATCATTCCAGTTACCCTTTTCAAGAACATCATAAAGCTCATAAATAAAATTTCTGTCTGATATAAATAAATTTTTATTCTTCTCATCAACATTGTGAAAACGCTCTAAAAGATACATTGCATAATCAGATTTTTTGCAGGCTTTCATCATCTTTTCAAGATAATCGTTAAGTACCACATTTGTATATAAATTCTGACTTTCAGAAGCTTTGAGATTATCCTTTACTTCTGTTGCCCAGCTTTCCGGAAAAGGCAATGATCGAAGGAAGAAATACATATCTTTTACGATGCATTCAAGGGCTTTCTGACTGTTATCAGTTAGTTTATCAATTAGAAAATCCATTAACTGTGGTTCTGATTCAAAATAATAATCAAAAGCAGCTTTAATAGCTTTATTAACAATGACACTTGCTCCGGTTTCATCAATAATTTTTATACCGCTTTGCAAATCAAAGTTATGTATATTATTTTTCACAAGGTCAAGGCAAAAGGCATTAATTGTATTAATTTTAGCCAAATTAAGATTATCCTGTTGTTTTTGAATCCATACATTTGCAGGATTTTCATTTGACTTTTTTTCAAGGGCTGTCGACAGTTTATCTTTCATCTGATTTGTTGCATCTTTTGTAAAAGTAACAGCAAGCAGTTTATCAGCGGGCACTTTATTTTCCTCATCAACTAAAATCCGAATAGTTCTTTCTATTAAAACAGCTGTTTTACCGCTCCCAGCAGCAGCGGATACAACAACGCCTTTATCAGTAGTTTCTATAGCCTCTAACTGCTCCTTGTTCCAAGATACTGCCATAATGGGCTCCTTCCAAATTAAATAAGGGGCTTGCCCCATTATTCAACGTTCAACCGAGGACATTAGTCCCCATGAATTTTCAATATTAGACCGTTCTTCCGCCAAAAGACTCAACGAATTCCATCAAATTTTATATGAAACATCAGTCATAGGAATATTAACGGTAAATTTCATAATACATTATAACACTTTCATAAAAAAAGGTCAACGAAACAAAAAACGCAGAACCCATAAAGATTCTGCGTTAAGAAAAATTAATGATTACATTGAATATGATATTGTTCGTTCATACATTATATCATCTAATTGGAAATGAGCTACTATACCATCAAGTAAGTCTTCAGGAATATCCATGAATTTTCCTAATAAGAATACTTTGCCTTCTCCAGCATTAACCGTTTTACCAGAGGCAATAACACTTCTATAGGCTTTATTTACAGTGATTTTACCACTATTACCCTGATCTGGAACTGATATATATACGCTTCCGTTATCGGCTTTTAATACATCTTCCTCATCAACAATCAAAATAAATCTAATTCCAAATGTACCGTCCTGTAAATCAGCCAACTGATATTTTAGTTCGCCATTATCAATGTATTCAAAATCAATGTTATTAACCAGTGCATAAGTTTCCGCAACTGTCTTTCTGTATACTTTCAAAGTCAACTGGCTGCAATCTTTAAAAGAATCTGTTCCGAAGGTAGTAACTGTTTTTGGAACGACAACTTCTTTCAGCCCCGTACAGCCATTAAATGTGCCTGCAAGAATTTGTTTAACACCATCTTCTATAACAACTTTTTCAAGTCCAGTGCATCCATAAAAATTGCTTTCATTAACTATTGTGACATTCCCCGGTATAACAACTTCTTTTAAGCTTACGCATCCATAAAAAGTTCTTGCCTCAAGTTTTGAGATGCCTGAAGGAATATGAATGCTTTGAAGTTGACTGCAATTCATAAATGCATATTTACCGATTTGAGTAACATTATCGTAAATAGTAATATTTTTCAATCCAGTGCACATATCAAATGCCGACTCGCCAATAGTTTTAGTGTTTTTAGGAATAGATATATTTGTAAGAGCCTCACAACAATAGAAAGCTTTTTTGTCAATGGAAATAACACTTTCCGGTATTTTCACATCGGTCAGAGAACAACACTTATCAAAAAAGTGCTCAGGAATGGAAGTCATATTATTGGAAAGAGTTACTGATTTTAGTTTTTTACAATAGGCAAACATATATCTACCTACTGAATCCACAGAATTGGGCATAACAACAGTTGTAAGGTTTGCGTTGTTAAAAAACGCTCTGTATCCAATAACTTTAACGCTATTAGGAAGAATAATATTTATCAATCCTGTATCAGAAAAACAATACTGACCAATAGTTTCAACAGTATTAGGAACTGTAACGGATTTTAGATTATAGCATAAATTGAACGCATATTCACCAATGGATTTAACACCAGTTGGAATATTAATTGATTCTAACACTTTACAGTTATAAAAAGCTTTATTGCCAATATAAGTTACCGTATTGGGCAGTTTTATTTCTTTTACATATACTGCATCTCTAAAAGCATAATTTTCAATAGCAGAAACTATTTTTCCGTTTATTTTGTCAGGAATATTAACTTCTGACTGATTTATATCAAAACCAAGTATTCCTATTGTTCCGTCGCTCTTTTCCCAATATTTTAGCGAGTCAAATATTTCATATTCACGTCCCCAAGCATCGGTTGCCGCATTTACCTCAATATTGGCAATATCAAAAAAAGAAGTTGAGATACTAAACATACTTAAAGATAAAACAACAGCTGAAGCCATTGCAATAATTCTCTTTTTCATAAAAACCTCCAAAGAACATAATAAAATGATAAATACTTATAATTAAATAATATCATAATCTCGTTAAAAAGTCAAGAAAATCAGTTATGCTGCAATATAAACGTAATAAATTAATGTTATAAAAAGTTTTTTCTAAATCATTGACAAAGTAAAAAATATATGTTATACTATTAACCGTTGTATGGAGAAGTCGCCTAGCCCGGTTTATGGCGCACGACTGGAACTCGTGTATGGGTTAATAGCTCATCGAGGGTTCGAATCCCTCCTTCTCCGCCAA
>CAMWVM010000039.1 GCA_947177715.1 uncultured Ruminococcus sp. | reverse complement strand
AATGTATATACCATACCTTTTACAAAAGCGTTTCTAACACAGCAGCCAGGCATCAAATAATCAATTAGTAAATCATTTCCCCATTGTTTTGCTAAACTGGGGGACATTAAACCAAAGCCATCACTAGCATTGAGTGTAATATTAGATACTTTTTCTTCCATTATCGGTTCACTATCGTTGCTACCATCTCTAATTTCAATTACATTTGAATAAAAGGATAATTCTAAGTCGTTAACCACCACCACTCCATCAGGCTCTGACAAAGGTATAGAAGCACTGCACGCTAATCCTTTATATGCTTCAAATTTTGCTGGTACAAGTTTTATGTTAGTATCTCTGCCGTTATCTAACCTTTTATTTAGTTCATCTGTTAATGATGAATATATGACTGTTGACTTCTTTACACCATTTGAAGTACCTACAAGCCGTTTAAATCTATTCTTTTTTCCGTTAAAACTAAAGCCTCTTTGCAACTTATCAATATCATTTGGCTTATCCATAATTACACAGACATACTCGCAAACAAGTTGAAGTTTTTCTAACTCATTATAGATATTCTTAATTTCTTTGCGGTTCTCTGTTGTTTTATCTTCTCTACGCAGATGGTTAAGTTTTTTTATATTGTAATTGAAACTTTTTAAGGTCTCGTTTCTATCAATGCTATTAATATCATCTATAAATCTAAGTACTTGACTATCTGCCAATGTAATAATCTCTTGTCTTTTGCGAGCTTCTGAAATGGAAAGATTGTAATTATATTTTGCCTTAATGATATCTTGACTATGTATTTTATAAATAAATCTTTGGTACATCTGCTGTTTTGCCAATTTATCACAAATCCTTTCATTTTAATTGTCATATAAAGAGAATGACGAAAGTATTAACTATGACTCATAACCTAATTTCTTAGCTTCTAATCTAGCTCTTGCTCTATTGTCGGCAACATTTTTTAATTTTTTACAACCATACTTAGGATTCCAAGATTCTATGAAATCAATACATCTCTGATATTCAGATTTTTTGGTGCAAGAGACTTTGCTACCCAAACCAGCTTTATCTCTTGCATCATTCATTATGGTTGAAATTTGATTTTTTAGTTCTGAAATCTCTGATATTTTATTTTCATACTGATTCACTGGATTCTTGTAATCTGCTTGAAAATTCTTATTGGACGTCTTAATATCCTCATAATCAGATGGCACAATTTCTTTCTCTATAACAGGACGCTCTTGTAATTTAATGTTTAAATCTTTTATTTCATTTTCAAGTGCTTTGATTTTCCTCAATTTAAGTTCAGACTCTGTAATCTGATTGTCTTTTTCCTTAAGTTGGACTATGTAATTTTCAATTTCTTTCTGAGTTAATTTTTTTGTTACAGGAAGTGACTTCAACAAATCTTCCTGTTCTTCAGGTGAAAGCTTTGTAATAACTCTCGCAGCTGTTGACGGTGTGATATTACCCTGTTCTACAAGGTCTTGAATTTCTTGTGGTAGGGAAGTAAGGGATTTTGCCCTTTTGAGTACATCAAGTTTAATGCCTAATTGATTTGCCAAATCTTCTTGTGTTAGCTTAGTGCCATTGGCACTATCCTCATTATGCTGGTTATTTCCATGTTTGATTCCATAAATCCTTTCTAATTCCCTTATTCTCCTTCCGAGTTTTACAGTACTACCTGAAACACTTCCACGTTGGCGGATATTGGTTTCAAGTAAATCTTTAATTATAGAATCATCATTGTCATAATTCTTAATTTTAGCCATTATTTCAGTAATGCCTAATTCTTTACAAGCCCTTACTCTTTGATGTCCCGAAACAATGATTTTATCAGTTGAAATGACTATGGGCTCAATAACACCACTTGTTTTAATTGAATGTAAAAATTCCTCCCATTTATCTCCCGATATATCATCAAAGAAATAATTATTTTTCTCATGTGGTTTTAGTTCATCAATGTTAAACTTTTGCATTAAAGATTCCTCCTTTTTAAACTTTCATTTTATAATTAATTATCATATTTTTTAGTTCTAATTTTAGGGGTTTAACTTATCTACTGATGTTATTCATTCGTGACATCCTCTCCCACCTAAAAAAGTGGGGGACTTCTTACTAGTTTAGTTTAAATTATCTCCTTTCTCTATCCCACCATTTTTAATGATTTTCTTTTTCCAACGTTCTAAATCACCTTATTACAAGCGGGACATTTAATTAATCCTTTAGTCGACCATTTACGCAAATCTTCAGCTCTAAAATTCCCATCATAACAATTTATCAAGTTGTTTTCAATCATTCCAGTTATCATTTGTTATTTAATCACTCCTTGATTGAAGAATTTTACATTCATTAATAATTTAATATTTATTACCCGTGTATGTAAATTTACCAAATAACAAATTTTCTTTGCTAGTATCAGATATATAAGAAAATAGGGCAGCAATTCTATTAGGTTTAATAGTATTTATCTTTGCCTTCTCATACAATTCATTAAATTTTGTTTGTAAATATTCTTTGGTAGGAAAATAGTTCTCAGCATAAAAACAAGCTGATTCAAAATCAGTTTTGCTAATATTCCCTGTGCTACTAACATTAAAAGCGTTTGCAGTAGAAATATAAATATTTCTTATAAGAAATGGCATAAAGATTAAATATTCAGGTGTATTTTCATATCCATAGAAAATATTATGTACTCTCATCCAACAGATTTTCTTTAGTTTTTTCCACATATACGAGTTTTTACCTAAACTAATTATATCTAATAATTCATCTTGTTCTATATTTTTTTGTGCCTCGTTTTTTATTGCTATATTTAATTCGTTTTGATTATCTTGAATATTTCTTACTGATGTAAATAATTTATCCATAAGATGTTTTTGTTCCGTTTGTCTTTCTTCTATTTTCCTATATCCTTCTTCAACTTTACTAATTCTGCTATTCATTAAAGCATTTGAAAAATTTAAAACTTCTTCAGGTGTCATTTGATTTATCATTGTCATCAATTCATTTGTATTCATATAATTACCTCTCTTTATTAATTAATTTCTACATCTACATAATCTGATTTATTAACTATGTGATGCATTTCTTTTGACCATTCATCTATTTTATTAAGAATTTCTATAATGTTATTTAAAGCAATCTTTGTAGAATCTTTGTCAAGAACATCTATACAACGCTTATATTTTATCGGTGCTAATTTATTTTCAAGCAAATTTTTAATTTCAACTGTTAATCCAGACAACTCAGTAACACTATCAATTTGTCTACCTAAATCTTCTTTCTGTTGCGTTAAGTATTTAATTTCGTTTTGTAACTTTTGAAAGTGACCATTTTCTTTTTCAGTGAGTTTAAGTTTATCCTGAAGCAAAACTTTATCATTAGTAAGCTTACGAATTTTACCCTGTAAAGTTTCAATTTTTGAATTTACTTGTTCAAGATATTTAGATTGCATATTATTTAACTTTTGGCGATATCCAGCAATTTGATTATCTTTTTCTTTGAGTTGTTCCTTAATACGCATATAAGCCTTATTAGTAGAAAGTTTACCTTCGTCCCAATCTACAAAGTCTTCAGGAGTAAGTTTTGATTTATTGTCTGCTATGTATTTTTCTTTTTCATACTGCTTGCCAGAGCCAATACCAAGTTTTTTTGCAACAATATCTCTAACAGTACCATTATCAGCTTGTGGAAAATTTTTCACAAGCTGAGGAGTGCCTCCTCCAGTAGATGTTGCTTGTCTTACTTTTGCCTTTAAACTTTCAATCTTTTCAAGCTTACGAGCATATTCAATTCTTTCAGCTTTTGAAAAATCCTTACGCACTTCATTTTCACTAATTTCAATATTAAGTTTTTGCTCATCATTAAGTGAACTCCATGTACGCACTTCAATTTGCTTATATCCAAGTGAATGCATAGCTCTTAATCTACGCTCTCCTGCAAGTAATGTAAAAGTTCCATCATTTTCAGATACAACAACCGGTGGATTAATCAAGCCATTTTGCTTAATATCATCAGCCAACTCCTGAATGTTTCCCAAATCCTTACGAATACGGTCTTCAACTTTAATTTTTTTAATATCAATTAACATCTAATCTTCTCCTTTCTCTATCCCGCCATTTTTAATGATTTTCTTTTTCCAACGTTCTAAATCACCTTTTGTTTCAAACTCTGGTATTTGACTTGGTTTAATATGTATGCAAAATTGTTTAAGAAATCTAATCACACGTTGTATATCTCTTTGAGTTGGTTTTTGTTTGCGAGAATCTTCTTGAGCTGCGATATGTTTTCTTTGATAAGATATTTGATTTGCATAATCTTTTTCAGATGGTGTAGTAAGTTCAGACATTTTTTAATTTCCTCCTATTTTATACATTAGTTTTAATTGATTTAATCTCTATATAGTTATCTATAACACTTTCAAACAGAGATTTAAGTTCTGAAAATTCATCTACTATATCTATAGCAGGTGGATTAACAACTTCTTTATGATCAATTAGATAATCACCTTTGAATTTGTCAACGTCCATATCATAGTCATTACGCATAATTCTATATATGTCACCATAGATTGAACGAATTTCATCTTCAGAATCAATACCTAAATGTTCAGCAAGGCTTCTAATTTTCTTACCTACTTTCGTTTTCCATTCTGAGTGGCGAGTTGGCGGCATAAGTGTAATAATCATGTTTTCCATACGAGTTATTTTTTTTTCAAGAGAGTGATTTTGTGATGAGAGCAGCTTATTTTGAGAAATAAGGTTTTGTATATCTAATGTCAATTCGAATATTTGTTCTGATGTAATAAGTTTTATATCAAGAAAAACATTTGCTAACACATCGGCGCATTTTTCTTGATATAATTCAAGCTTATTAGAAGTTTCAGGTTGTTCTCTTCTCATTTTAGGTGTAATAGATATCTTAGCTAATGCCAAAGGCAATTTGCGATTAGAAATGCACCACACTTCATTTACGCTAGGCATTTCTAAATCCACTCCCAAAAATTTTTGGACCCCTTAGATATTACATTATCATTTATAATTTTTTTCTTTGATGTTCAATTTGTTTTTTGGTAAATCCAAGTCCTCTTAGAATTTGAGTAATAGATGTATATATCTCCCTAGTTGCATTATCTTGTATTGCGATTAAACTATCACCATAAAAATCGAAATTTTTAATTTGTAGAGCTGTATTATTCATTTTTTTATTCCTTTCATTTACATATGCTTTTTAAATAATTCTCATCAGATTCGCTCAACATTTCCTAATAATCCGATCTATATCTTATGTACTCATTATGGTTATCTAGAGGACGGTTTTCAGGATAAATATTTTTGCTTCTATACAATTTAGGCGTTAGATTGGTTGGATTTAGACGTGAAACACTTTTTTTATGAGACATAGCTATCACTATCCTTTTTGCTAAGAATATCAGTAAATATAGTTTTATGTTTCTTTGAAACTAAAATATCATTTTCATCTGCCAATCCTGATTTGACCAATATGTTATTTACAATAGTTTCAATCATTTCTCTGTATTTGCTGTTATTTTCAAACGGTTCTAAAGCATAGCAGTTAGAGACTCCATGCTCAAAGCAATAATCAGACTGAATTTGCTGAGTATCAACACCGTATTTGTTTTCCATTTCCATAAGGATATTACGATACAATGCACCTCTTGTAATGTCAAAATGTTCCTCAAGCATACTATACTTTGGGTGCATACGACCAAACCATGGGTTATATGGTTTTTCAGGTAAGGATTTTTTGTTAGTTTGTTCTTTAATTTCTGCTACTTCTGAAGCAAGGTTATGTATTGATTCTGTAGTTTCTTCAGCAAACTTTGTAATCCGACATAAGAACTCAGAATTATCACCATAGCTACCAGTTTTACGTATAGAGGGAAGGACTTCAGAAGTTACCCATTTTATAAATTTGTCAGCATCAGGTTTTCTACTTTGAAATATAGTTTTATAAAGATTTGCTTCATTAATAAAAATTGCTTCTTGAACTCTTCCTAAATTATCTATGACCTTACTAATAGTAACCCCATCTTCAATCAATCTTGATTTAACTCTACTTACTTGTTCTAAACCTAATGCTTTACATACATCAACAAGACAAAATAAAGGATCATTAAATGTTCCCAAAACTCTAATTGGTATATCAGAAAAATAAAAAATATCAATATTATTTTTGGTTATAGAATGTTGTGAAAATAAAGCCTCTCCAATACATTTATTAGGACAACTATACGCCAAATTATTATATTGTTCACTAGTTTTTCTAATGGAGGTGAGGACTTCAGAGGTTACCCAACGCTTAAATTCTTTAGCTTTGGGTAGTTTGCTAGAAAATATAAGAGAGTAAAGACCGCTATCATTAATTATGGTCATTTTTTGTGTTCCTCCAGGGTAGCTCTGAATAGGGGTGTCCTGTTTATCGTTTTCATCAACATGAGTTGATAGGGCATTTCTTGGTTTTGTGTATCCTAAAGCAACTGCTACGTCCTTACCTACAAACCATGGTTCTCCATTGATTTCAACAGTTCTTATTTCTCCAAATTCTTCATTAGTAAATATCTTAATTTCCATCATTTTTAATCAATTTCCTTTCTTGTTTTATTTTTTTACTGTAATTTTGTTCTATACCATCTAAATCAAGCTGTCTTATTCATCTGCCTCCACCTCTTTCTTTATCTTCTTGCCACGGTACACAGTTGGCATAAATTTCTTTACTTTTAATATGTGCTTTAGCCTTTTAGTTGCATCATTTATATGTTCTTCAGCTTGGTCATCTGATGTCAAGACATAAATGTTTGGAGCATTAGTTATTAAACCTATAGAATTCTTATAGCTGCCTGTTTCATGTTTAATGAGTAAACCGTTTTTTATAAATAGTTCTAAAGCTTTATCTAATTGTTTGCGAGTAATATTTAATACTTCGGCAGTATCGTCCATATCACGATAATACGCACAAATCATTCCGTTAAGCTGTTCAGTGTTTTGAAACATGAATGATTTTATATACAGATAGCAACGAAGTAAACTATATTTAGGCACACGTGTTTTAAAATGTACGATGGTGTTAAATTCTTCATCTGTTAGCATAACGAAATTGGATGAATAGAATTTATCAGTTAGTTTAAAAACAAGATGTTCTTTAATGTCAGCCTTATCAGGAGGTAATCCATTTATTTGCTTTAATTTACCTTCGTTCAAATAATGCATTAACCAATTTCTAACTTTATGTAAAAAACTGCTCTTATGTTGATTTTTACTGCTATAACCACACATTTCAGTGATTTCTGAAATAGATACTGCTGTTTCACTTCTCCAATTGTCACGGTAGTATAAACAATAATATATAAGTATTTCAGAGTTATTGCTTGCTCCTTCTCTAATAAAAGATTTTGGAACCTTAATAAATTTATCTTTTTTCTCCAATCAAGATCACGCCTTTCTAAATATGATTAATTCAATGAACTACTGAATTAACTTGTAAATTAATTACATTTTACATCAATGTACAACTATATAAGTAGGAAAGTAATTATACAGAATACTTGAATTATACAGAATGCTTATGCGGTGCTAAAGCACACGCAATAAATTTTAAATTCAAATAATACAGTAATGAACTTTAATTTGTTTGCAAAAAAATGTAGAGTTATTTTTTCTCTACAATATTAAAATGTATTAATACAGTATTGAACTTATTGTAATATTGATTATATACTATATTTTTCCCTTTGTCAATACTTTTTTTGAAAAATTCTATTTTATCTCTTAAAAATATTTTCTGGAATAAAATTTGTTTCTTGATATATTGGTTTATCGAAAAATTATTTTATATCTCTGTAGTTTAGTTTTACAGAAAATACATTTTATTTCTTTCTGATACAGTTTTATGTTTTGTATTAGAAGCGTAAGCTATAAATTTATTTTGTTTTATTGCAGTTGGTATTGTTAAGTTGCATTTATATATTTTTTTATCTACTTAAATTATATTGCAATGGAAATAATACCTTTGTTCGGGTAGGTATATTTTTTGATTTGATATTATATGGATAAAATGTAGATTTTAAGGCTGTTTTAGGAATTTATATATTACGTTTGGAGATGTTTAAGTATTTAAATTTAAATTTATAAATCATTGTTTTTTAGACGGTTTTAACTGTATTCGATCAAAGTCCGATTTTACAGTATATTTGATTATTTTATGTGAAAAGTTAGGTGTATTTAGATTTATTTTTGGTTATGTAAAAGTGAATTAAATAACGTATTTATGTGGTTTTGTCGAAGAGTATAGTCGAACGAATTTAAGGGTATTTTGAAGAATTTTTAATAGGGAGTAAATATTTTTGAGTTGTGATTTTGGATGTGTGAATTGAGTTGAATACCTTGGGCAATATTTGGTAATAAATACAATTTTAAAAATGTAAATATACCCCCCCTATTATGTGTCTTGAAATGCCCTAAAATAGGCGTTTTCTATGCTGTCTTTTGGGGAAAGATAGCATAGGATTCAAGATAAATAAAAAAGCACACTTATTTGTGTGCTTGATGGTTATATTATACATAAAAAATGACTATTAGTCAGTTTGTTGTAATTATTTTTTAATAAATGACCAATAATCATTCTCAGTTCGTTTAAATTTACGGTTTAACAACTTTGAGTTGTTGGTAACAACCCTATATATTTTACTTATATTTACATAATTATACATTTATACATATTTATTATGCATAAATGTATATGATGTTAATGTATATAATACTTCTACAACAAATACTAAATACATATTATCAATTTCTATTCTGTCTTTTTCTTTTCTGTTTGAATTCAATTAATCTGTATTATATTTACATTTAATATCCATATTAAAAAACTGAATATATAAGATTTGATACTGTAATATCATAAGAAAACAAGTTAAACCAAACATTTACATTTTTGATTGACAACTATGAAAAATAAATCCGCTAAGTGCCCACATCAACAAGTATATAATGCCATTGTTATTACCAGTAAAAACAATGATCATGAATTGTAATAGTTCTTGCTCTTTTTGTTATTTATTTAAATTACAAAATTGTAAACCACATTTTAACATTATAAAAAATAAGATATATTGCGAAAAAATGCATAAAAACATGAAAAAATGAATTTAAGAGTATATAAGACAGTCATTTAGAGTTATTGTTTATTTAAAGTTGGAGGTAGTGATAAATGACAAACAAATATTACTTAGTACGAAGAGATATTAATGAAAATGTCCCTACTTATTTAATAAAAAGATCGAGAAGCATTAAGCAGATTTCTAAATTGTATAAAATACCATTTTTAATTATATTTATTGCATTTCTTCTTTCGTTGCTTCTTGTTGTTGCAATACTTGTCCTTAATTTGAACCCGTTATTTTTAGTAATTCCATGTTTTATTGCAATTTTAATTAATTGTGTGTCTGAATTACCAAATGAAAAATTTATATATAATATGAATGAAAGAAACAAAGAAATAGAAAAAAAGAATGAAAATTATCAAGAATATGTGAAAGATATAAAGAGGATTCTTGACGGTAATGGAATAAATAATCCCCAAAAAATTCAATCTCTAAAAAAAGAATGCGAAGCAAAAATAAATGAGAGTAAAAATAAATTGATAGGCATAAAGGATAATGTGTTAGGTATTCTAATAATTTTACCTTTGACAACTATGATAAGTACTTTTATATATGATAATATTTTTGATATTTTACCCCCCCTAAAAATTTTTTGTCAACTACAATGAAACACCACATTTTAGGCATGTCATAGCAGTTGGCTTTTTGGGCATTTAAATAAAAAGGTCAAGGACTAATGCAGTCCCTGACCTTAATTTTTTACCTATTTAACGT
>CAMWVM010000038.1 GCA_947177715.1 uncultured Ruminococcus sp. | reverse complement strand
CGGCGCCGAGATGTGCATAACAGACAGATAATCACCCAAAAAGTTACTTTTATAATTTTCTAATTTTTTCAGGGCATTTTCTGTAGCTTCTTTTTCATTTAAAATTATATCTTCATAACTAAATTCATTTAAATATATTTTTTTCACCCCTATAGGAAACTCAAAACCAAAAAGAGAAAAGTTTTTATATTCTGTATTACTTAAAAATTCGCCTTCTGGGAATGAAATAAACATTGGCACATCTGTATCAAACAATCTAAGATATCTTTTTTTTATAGTTTTATTTGAAACAATTTTTTGAGTATCTTTAAAAGGTTGAAATACAGTGACTGTTTCTTCAAATGTTCCGAAAATGTTTGCTAAAGATCTAACATATTTTGTGTGAGTTTCTTTTTCCTCTTTTCCGTCTTTATATCTAACCTTCTCATTTACGACGACTCCGCTTACTAAAGTTTCACCTTTTAACACTGCACTGCCTACAGTTGTCACAAGCTGTCCGTCAAAGACTTCAGCCTTATCAATGATAGCATCTCTTTTTGCTACAAGATTTGAAGGAAGCCGATTGTTTTGGATTTCCGTTTTGGGTATGTTTTCAACAATATCGATAGTCAAGGTTGAGCCGCTTACAGATATTCCCGCCCAAGAAATCCCATCGACTTTTTGTTTTAATTCCCTTTCAAGATTGACGCAATTAAGATTAGGTATATAACTTCCAGTACCAGCGTCATTCTCTTTTAAAACGGCAAGGATGTCCTTTTTTATTGTGTTGTCACTACATAAAATTTTTATTCTAAAAACAAAATTGGAAAGAAAGATGCAAGACGCAATAATGAGAACAACTCCTAAAAGAATTCCGATATGCTTTTTAAAACGTGAAACTATTGTAAAAAATCCTCTTTTATTCTTAATTTCATAATCTAAATTAAGCATATCACACAATGCTTTTATATTCTCAGCATATTCCACTGAAATTTTGAAAGTTAAAACACCTTTTTTTTCTGTTAGATTAACACAAGGCAGTTTTTGTTCTATAATCTGATTATAAAGTTTAGTATAATTATCACCTATAATTGAGAAATTTACATATCCAAAAATCATTTATTTATCTCCCTTTTGCTTCTTGCTGTTAAATTAATGCTCTCAATAATACCTCTAACTTCAACGCATTCAGTGCAATAATTATTCAAGAACAAATCCCTCCCCCATATTTCAACTTCAAAATTACTTGTTAATATTCTTGCTAACACCTCATTACATTCTAATATTTGTTTACAATTTTCTATAATAGCAGCTCTATTATCAAGAATTGTCATATGAGAGTTAAGGCTCATGAATTCTTTGGTTTTTCCAATAATTTTTGATTTAGCGTCAGTATTATTCATTATTATTTCCTCCATATTTTGTTTATATATTATATTAATGAATTTAAACACATATACTTAAAATATGTTAATGGAGGTATTTCAAGAATGAAAAAAATTATTAGAGAACTAACCGGATATCTTGCAGCAGGTTTGACAGTTTGGCTATGTATTCTAATTATAGCTGAAGGAGATAATGTTTTTAATGAAATTACAAAAGCTATAAAACGCTGTTTAAACGTTATCATTCCGTCTTTATTTGCATTTATGGCCATATCAGGAATTATTATTAATACTAAAATTTATCAGTATATTTCAAAACCTTTTTATCCAATAACCAAGTATATATTTAAAATGCCTAATAATTTGTTTTTTGTTTTTTTATTAGGTAATATATCAGGATATCCTGTGGGAGCAAAGCTACTTGTAGAATTAAAAGAACAAAATATCATCGACAAAAAAACAGCCGAAGTCATGAGCTGTTTTTGTTATGGAGGGGGACCTGCTTTTTTTACAGGAGTTATTGGATTAACTATATATAATAACACAAAGATTGGAGTAATAATTTTTCTATCAGTTTTTATATCTAATTTGTTTATAGGTATTGTAATGTGCAGAATATTTAAACCTACATACATTGAAACGAAAGAAAAAATTGTTTTTAATTCTAATAATATTATCCAAGCTGTAATATCAACAGGTAAATCTTTATTTACAATTTGTACAACTATTTTATTTTTTGCAGTTTTTATGTCTTTGCTTAACTCTGAAAGCATATTTAATTTTATAAAACAAATTGGTTTATCAGAAGATATTTTTACATTAATAAAATCCTTATTTGAAATATCAAATATTTCAGAGCTTTCATCAAAATCATTTAATACTATACCATTAATAGCTGGTATATGTTCATTTGGCGGCCTATGCATTTTAATGCAGTTAAAGGTAATCGTAGGAAACACATATTCCTTAAAGCTTTTCTTTTGTTCACGCATAATAGGCTCTGTATTATCAATTACAATTTGTCAGATAATTTTAAAGCTGTTTCACGACAAGATTATTACTGCTTCTTCAGAAAAAATAGTACTATCATTTGTTCCCAACAACTTTATTCCATCAATATGCCTTATTGCAATGATATTTATAATAATGTTAAGAGATAAAATTAATTTTCCTCTAAAAAGAAAAGAGCTGTCTTCACATAACATGAAAACAGCTAATAATTAAGTTTAAATTAAATATTATCAAGTTTTTTGCTGATAATTTCTTTCATCATACCCGGATTTGCTTTTCCTTTGGAAGCTTTCATACACTGACCTACAAGGAAACCGAGGGCATTTGTTTTACCATTCTTAAAGTCTGCAACTGATTTTTCATTAGCAGCCAAAACTTCATCTGCTATTTTTTCAAGAAAAGCTGTATCTGAAACCTGAGCAAGACCAAGGTCGTCAACCAGTTTTTTTACATTCTTATCCTCTTCAAGAATAACGGCAAAAATCTTTTTGCCACCTGCATTTGATATAGTTTTACTCTCAATGAGTCCAACAAGCTCAGTAAGATTATCCGCATTAATTTTTGTATCTGACAACTTCTTGCCTGTTTCGTTCATATACTTAACTAAATCACCTAAAATCCATACAGAATAGGATTTTGCCGGATATTTGTTTTTAGCAAGACAAGAATCAAAGAGTGCAGCTAATTCAACAGATTCTGCAATAAATGTTGCTTCTTTCTGAGGCAATTTCCAATCCTTAACGTATCTTAAAATTTTAGCGTTTGGCAATTCCGGAATCTCTGACTTAAGCTTATCTACCCTTTCTTGGTCAACTACTATTGTAAGTAAATCAGGCTCAGGGAAATATCTATAATCCTGTGCATCTTCTTTAGAACGCATTGATACACTAACGCCTTTAACGTCGTCCCAACGTCTTGTTTCTTGTTCAATCGTTCCACCGTTTTCAAGTATTTCAATTTGACGGTTTACTTCATAGTCAATTCCTCTTACTGCTGCTGAAAAGCTATTAACATTTTTCATTTCAGAACGAGTTCCCATAGGTTCGCCTGGTTTATGAACAGATACGTTAACATCGCATCTAATTGAACCCTCCTGCATCTTACAGTCACAAATATCAAGATACTGCAAAATTGATTTCAAAGTTTCAAGATAAGCTTTAGCTTCGGCAGAACTTCTCATATCAGGTTCAGATACGATTTCAATTAGAGGTACGCCACATCTATTCAAGTCAACCAAAGAGCAGCCATCAAATTTATCAGAGTGCAACAGTTTTCCTGCGTCCTCTTCAATATGAATACGGGTAATTCCTATTCTTCTCTCTTCTTCGTCAACCATTACATCTAAATAACCGTTTTCACAAAGAGGAACTTCGGCCTGCGAAATCTGATACGCTTTAGGTAAGTCAGGGTAAAAATAATTTTTTCTGTCCTGTTTGCATACACGGTTGATATTACAATTTAAAGCGTGCCCCATTTTTATTGCATAATCCACAACATTTTCATTTAATGTCGGAAGTGCACCAGGCATACCCATACAGATCGGACACACTTGTGAATTAACCTCAAGACCAAACTGATTTTTACAATCGCAATATATTTTAGAATCAGTATTTAACTCTGCGTGAGTTTCAAGACCGATTACAACTTCGTAACCTTTTATCATAGTAACAAACTCCTTTCTTTAAAGCTTTGGAATAATAAAGCCGTCTGATATACTCTCATATGCATAAGCTGTATTGAGAAGTTTTTGTTCAGAAAACTTATTTCCAATAAGCTGCAGTCCGATTGGAAGTTTATTGCTATCTGTTCCGCAAGGAACTGATATAGCTGGAAGACCAGCTATATTAACAGTAACTGTACAAATATCTGTTGCATACATCTTTAACGGATCATTAATGTTTTCTCCGATTTTAAACGCAGTTGTTGGCACAGTAGGAGCAGCAATTACATCAATATCACTGAATGCGCCATTGAATTCTTCAGAAATTCTTTTTTGTAAAAGCTTTGCTTTTCCGTAATATGCGTCATAGAAACCTGAGCTTAAAACAAACGTACCAAGCATTATACGTCTTTTAACTTCATCGCCAAATCCTTCAGAACGGGTTTTCTCATACATATCAATCAAGCTGTCGTAATTTTCAGTGCGGTAACCATATCTTACTCCGTCAAAGCGAGCCAGATTTGATGAAGCTTCGGCTGAGGATATAATATAATACGCTGAAAGAGCATAATCAGTGGAAGGAAGAGAGATATCTTTAATAACAGCTCCTTGTTTTTCCAATTCCTTAACTGCGTTAAGTACAGAAGTCTTAACTTCGTTATCAATTCCCTCACCAAAATATTCTTTGGGAACACCTATTTTAAGACCTTTTACATCTGCAGTAAGATTTGCGGCTAAATCTGAATAATCTTTATATGCTGAAGTAGCATCCATTTTGTCATGTCCGTTTATCACAGACTGAACCATAGCAACATCTTTCACACATTTTCCGATTGGACCAATTTGATCGAGTGAAGATGCGAAAGCTACAAGGCCGAAACGTGACACAGCACCATATGTAGGTTTTAATCCTACTACACCACAATAAGAAGCTGGCTGTCTTATTGAACCTCCGGTATCTGAACCAAGTGAAACGACAGCTTCACAAGCAGCAACCGCAGCAGCAGAACCACCAGAAGAACCACCAGGAATTCTATCAAGCGCATGTGGATTGCAGGTAGGCTTGAAATAAGATGTTTCAGTTGAAGACCCCATTGCAAATTCGTCCATATTAAGTTTTCCTGTAATTACAGCTCTAGCATCATTAAGTTTATTAATAACTGTAGCATTAAATGGGGGTACATAATTATTAAGCATTTTAGATGAACAAGTGGTTTTAAGTCCTTTAGTAGAAATATTATCTTTAATTCCAATAGGAATACCTGCAATGTCTGACAGTTGCTCTCCTTTTATTCTTTTTCTATCAATTTCTTGTGCTTCTTTTAGAGCTTCTTCCTCATTCAATGTAACATATGAATTCACTTTATCATCTACAGCTTTAATGCGGCTGAATACAGACTGAGTAAGCTCAACAGAACTTATCTCTTTATTTTTAAGCATATCTGAAAGTTCACATGCGTTTCTCTCGAATAGTTCCAACATTAACACTCCTTATTCTACAGTTTTTGGTACAACAAGACATCCAGCTTTTACCTGAGGAGCATTAGCCATAAGCTCCTGTCTTGAGTACTTGTCGGTTACAGCTTCATCTTTTCTCAAAATCATAGGATTACTTTCATCCAGAATCATTTTTTCGTCGATATCAGGCAGTTTTTCAACCATATTTACGATATTCTGCATTTGAGTTTCAAACTCTTTGATTTTATCTTCCTCAATTCTTAGACGAGAAAGTTTAGCAATATGTTTGATATCAATATTCATTTGACTTTCCTCCTATATAGTCATATCAAGAAATTCTTGTTCACTTATTATTGTAATTCCTAAATCCTGTGCTTTGGTAAGCTTATTTCCAGCCTCCTCACCTGCAAGAACGAAATCCGTTTTCTTTGAAACAGAACTGCTTGCTTTTCCACCGAATTTTTCTATAATAGCTTTCGCTTCACTTCTTTTTAATGTAGGCAGAGTTCCTGTTAACACAAATGTTTTTCCCTCAAAACGGTTATCTATCTGAATTTTTTCATAATGAGTATTTACTCCATATTTTTTAAGCCGTTTTATGAGGTTTACCATATGTGGTTCAGATAATTCCTTTACAACACTGTCAGCCATTATATTTCCGAAGCCTTCAATGTGTGCTATTTCCTCGGATGATGCCGACATAATATTATCCAAATCACCAAATTTATCACACAATAATTTGGCAGAAGCTTGTCCTATATTTCTTATACCTAAACCGAAAACAAGTTTATCAAGGCTGTTATTCTTTGATTTATTTATTGCATTTATAAGATTATTAGCTGATTTTTCTTTGAAATTTTCAAGTTCTATAAGCTGTTCAGCTTTAAGCTCATACAAATCAGCTACTGATTCTATAAGGTGATTTTGCAAAAGGGTGTCTACTATTGCAGGACCTAATCCATCTATATCCATTGCACCCTTGGACGCAAAATGGACTATACTTCTAAAAATCTGCGCAGGACAGTCAACATTTGGACATCTGACAGCAGCCTCATCATCCGAACGAATTACCGTTGTTCCGCATACTGGACATTTATCAGGGATTTTAAAGGTTTCACTTCCTTGCTTTTCCGTAACACATAGAACCTCCGGAATAATATCTCCTGCTTTTCTAACAGTGATTATATCTCCAATAGAAATATTTTTTTCTTCAATAAAATCCTGATTATGGAGTGTTGCTCTTGAAACACTTGTACCAGCCAATAAAATCGGTTCAAATATAGCAACTGGAGTAATAGCACCCGTTCTTCCTACGTTTAATTCAATGTCTAAAAGTTTGGTTTGCTTTTCCTCCGGCGGAAATTTATAAGCCACTGCCCATTTGGGCGTTTTAGCAGTTGTTCCGAGCAAATCACGCTGTGCAAAGCTATCGACTTTAATTACCACGCCGTCTATATCAAAAGGCAGATCAAAACGTTTTTTACCGATATCTTCAATACAGTTTATTATTTCCTCGCTCGTTGTAACTTTTTTATATTCAGGAACAGTTTTAAAACCTATAGATTTAATATAATCAAGGGACTGCTTATGAGAATCAATTTTTTTCCCTTGAATTTGCTGAATATTAAAACAAAATATATCAAGTTTACGCTTAGCAGTAATCTTAGAATCTTTTTGTCTTAGAGAGCCAGCTGCAGCGTTTCTTGGATTTTTAAATGTTTGTTCTCCGTTATACTCTTGCTCTTTTATAAGATCTAAAAACACATTTCGAGGCATATATACCTCGCCCCTTACCTCCAACAATGGAAGCTTTTCGGATATGCTCATCGGAATAGATTTAATTGTTTTCAGGTTTGCAGTGACATTTTCACCGACAAATCCATCACCTCTTGTTGAACCTATAGTAAACTCGCCGTTTTGATATTCAAGTGAAACAGATAGTCCATCAATTTTAGACTCTACAACAAACTCTGGATTATCAACAGTTTGTTTAACTGTATTAACAAACTGTTCAACTTGTTCAAAGGAAAAAACATCTTGTATTGAACCCATCTGAACTTTATGATTTACTTTTTCAAATAAAGAAGCTGCCTCTCCTCCAACACGCTGAGTTGGAGAATCTTTTCTTATGAATTCAGGATATTCTTCTTCAAGTTTTTTTAACTCCTGTTGAAGCATATCATATTCATAATCAGAAATTTCGTTTCTATTTTCAACATAATAAAGTCTGCTATGATGATTAAGTAATTCAACCAATTCATTAATTCTTAGTTGTACATTATTCTTTGGTTCCATAAAACACCATTCCAAATTCCAATAATGTAGTTATTATACCACAAACATCTTTAAAATACAAGAGATTTAATTAAGTTTATATCCACAATACTCAAACGGAGCATTAAAACAGTTAAATTAATATTGACGAAAATAAAAAATTTTGATATAATTTTTGAGGGAGCTGATTCGGTGGACAATATAAGATTTAAGAAAATATGTCATGAAATTGTTAACAGTGACCGCAGGAAAAATGGTATTGGCACACTGGGAGAAAAAACTCTTCACGCAGTTCTTAAATCCTATTTTGAACCACATGAAGACAATCAGGAAATTAAATTAGGAAAATATATTGCCGATATTGTTAACGAGAATGGAGTTGTAGAAATTCAAACACAGAATTTTAATGCTTTGAGAAACAAACTTGAAAACTTTTTAGAATTTTGCAACGTTACTGTTGTTTTTCCTATTGCACAGACTAAATATCTTTCATGGATTGATATGAAGACTGGCGAGAAAAGCAAAAGACGCAAATCCCCAAAAACAGGAACCATCTATGATTGTTTTAGGGAACTTTATAAAATTAAGTACACTTTGGATAATCCGAGAATGAATATATGTCTTGTTATGCTTGAAATGGAGGAGTTACGATATCTGAATGGATGGTCTAAAGATAAAAAGAAAGGCTCAACGAGATGTGACCGTATTCCAATAGACATTTTACACGAAATTTATTTATCTAATCCACAAGATTATTCAATATTCCTTTCTGAGAATTTACCTAATAGTTTTACTTCAAAGGATTTTGCTGAACAAGCAAGAATTAAACTGAAAACTGCACAGACTGCACTAAATATATTATGTTACCTTGAAGTGATAAGCAAAATAGGAAAAGACGGGAATAATATTATATATAGTAAAAATAACTTTTAAACTATCCGAAGGGAAAGATAAAATGAAATTAAAGAGAAATTTATCAACATTTATTTTGATTCTTACAATTTTTGTGATGAATAGTACAATAGCTGTAAGCGCATTCGAATTTACACCTTATTCAGGAACTGATGAAAACGGAGAGGGTATTCCATTAAAATTTTATTCGGAATCTGTATATATGATGAATCTTGATACTGGTGAAACGTTAGTCAATATAGACGGAGAAAAAGCAAGAGTTCCCGCTTCCCTGACAAAAATTATGACAGCTGTTGTATTGCTTGACCAATTTAAGAATACTCCGGAAAAACTAAAAACTACATATGTATCATGCGGTTCAGAGGCTTTTGACGAATTATATGGAACAGGTGCATCAACAGCAGATATTCAGCCAAATGAAAAAGTTAATTACTATGACCTGCTTGCTGCACTTCTTATTCCGTCTTCCTGCGAGGCTGCGAACATAATTGCCATAAATGTTGGCGGATCAATAAAGAAGTTTTGCGATATGATGAATGCAAAGGCAGAAGAACTTGGATTAACTGAAACCCACTTCTCTAATGCTCACGGGTTATTTGCAAATAAGAACTACACAAGTTGTAAAGACATATCAACTCTTTGTAAATATGCTTTAGATAATTATCCGGAATTCAAAGAAATTGTTTCAATGGCTGAATATCAAATGGAAGCTACTGATTATCACTCGGAAGGAACTGTAATTACCAATACTAATTACATGCTTTCCTCAGCTTCGGATTATTATTATGCAAGCGTCAAAGGTATAAAAACAGGTACACTTGACGAAGCCGGAAGGTGTCTTGCATCTTATGCTACATATGACGGATATAATTATCTTATTGTAAGTATGGGTGCTCCCGTTAATAAAAGAGATGAAGATGTGAAAATAGGTCAAAACAATCCAGATTCAGTTTTTGCCGACGATGTAGTTTATTACAATTTATTGGATCACATTTCATTATACAAATGGGCTTTCAACAGTCTTGTTATGACGGATTTTATAAACACAAGCAGCGAAGTTCAAGAAGCAAGTGTGGAGTTTGGAAAGGGCACAGATTATGTAACATTAAAACCTTCTGAGGGTTATTCTCAGCTTTGGCCGATAGATATTTCTAAAGATGATGTAAAAAGAGAAATTACTGTTAGTAAAAACATTGTTGCTCCCATAGAAAAAGGTGATGTTCTTGGCAAAATGACACTTGAATACAATGGTGAGGGC
>CAMWVM010000037.1 GCA_947177715.1 uncultured Ruminococcus sp. | reverse complement strand
GTTTATATGGGTGCTGAAGACGTTAAACGTCAATCTCTGAACGTATATAGAATGAATTTGTTAGGCGCAAAATGCACCGCAGTAAATAGTGGTACTGCTACTTTAAAAGACGCTGTTAATGAGGCAATGCGTGATTGGTGCTCAAACATTGACACGACTTATTACTGCATTGGCTCTACTATGGGTCCGCATCCGTATCCTGAAATGGTTCGGGATTTTCAAAAAGTTATTTCCAAGGAAATAAAGCAACAGCTCTTAGAAAAGGAAGGTAAACTTCCTGATTGTGTTGTAGCTTGCTGTGGCGGCGGTTCAAATGCAATGGGAGCATTTTATAATTTCATTGAAGACAAATCAGTCAAACTTATAGGTGCTGAGGCGGCAGGGAGAGGTATTAATACGCCTGATAATGCTGCTACAATTACCAATGGTTCTGTTGGAATTTTTCACGGAATGAAATCGCTGTTTCTTCAAAACGATTATGGACAGATTAATCCTGTATATTCTATTTCTGCTGGTCTTGATTATCCCGGAGTTGGTCCTGAGCATGCGTATCTTCATGATACTGGTCGTGCTGAATATATGGCAATAAGTGATGAAGAAGCTGTTTGTGCTTTTGAATATCTTTCAAAGACAGAAGGAATAATTCCAGCTATCGAATCTTCACATGCAGTTGCTGCCGCACTTAAGATTATACCAACTATGTCAAAAGATCAGATAATAGTTATCAATTTATCCGGACGAGGCGATAAAGATGTATATTCCATCGCAAGATACAGGGAGGTTGAGCTTAATGAAGAATAGAATAGACATTTGTTTTGAACAATTAAAAAAAGATGGTAAAAAGGCTCTTGTTACATTTGTAACCGCCGGTGATCCTGATATGGAAACAACTGAACAGGCTGTACTTAAAATGTATGAAAACGGTGCGGACATAATTGAGCTTGGTGTTCCCTTTTCTGATCCGATTGCCGAAGGTGTTACCATACAGAAAGCATCTTTACGTTCGTTAAATAACGGTACGACACTTGATACAATCTTCGACTTGGTTTCAAAAATCAGAACTAAATCTGACAAGCCTTTGCTTCTGATGATGTATCTAAATACAATTTTTAAGTATAGCACTCAGAAATTTTTTAAGCTATGCAAAGAAAGAGAGATTGATGGTGTTATTGTACCCGATCTACCATTTGAAGAACGAGATGAGATATCAGGTACTGCCGAAGAATTTGGTGTACACTTAATCAATCTTGTTGCTCCTACATCTGATGAGCGTATTTCTATGATAGCCAAAGAATCTAAAGGTTTTTTATATGTAGTTTCTTCTTTAGGCGTTACAGGAACCAGAAGTGAAATTACGACCGATTTTGACAAACTTCTTAATCCAATAAAGGGACATTCTGAACTTTGCCCTACATGCATAGGCTTTGGTATTTCTACACCTAAACAGGCAAAGAAAATGTCGTCATATTGCAACGGAGTAATTATCGGAAGCGCTATTGTTAAAATAATCGAACAATATGGCAAAGATAGTCCTGAAAAGGTTGGCGAATTTGTAAGACTTATCAAAGAAGAAATGGATAGATAAAAATAAACCCGTTACCAAAATTGGTAACGGGTTATTTTTATGCTTTATATACTTTATGAAATACTTTTTTACCCTTTTTAATTATTACTGGTTCTGTAAGGTCAATTAGTCCCTTAGGATCAGTAAACTTTTCGTCATTTACTGATATTGCATTTTGGGTTACAAGAGTTCTTGCATCTCTGTTTGATGTGCAAATTCCTGTTTTAACCAGCAACGTAAGAATGCCTATTTTACCGTCCTGCAAATTATCAGAAGATATTTCTGTTGAAGGCATATCCGCACTGTCTGTACCCTTTGTAAACAAAGCCTTTGCAGCAGCATCAGCCTTATTAGCCTCTTCCTCACCATGAACAAGCTTTGTTAACTCATATGCAAGAAGTTCTTTTGCTTTATTGAACTCTGCACCCTCCATAGTCTTTTCCATTTCTTCAATCTGCTCTACAGGTACAAATGTAAGCATTTTAAGACACTTAATAACGTCAGCATCAGAAACATTTCTCCAATACTGATAAAACTCATATGGAGAAGTCTTTTCAGCATCAAGCCAAACAGCACCCTTTTCAGTTTTCCCCATCTTTTTACCCTCAGAATTGAGAAGAAGTGTAATTGTCATAGCATAGGCGTCTTTTCCTAACTTACGTCTGATAAGTTCAGTACCACCAAGCATATTTGCCCATTGGTCATCGCCGCCAAACTGCATATTACAGCCATAATCCTGAAACAGTTTATAGAAGTCATAGCTTTGCATAATCATGTAGTTAAACTCAAGGAAAGTCAAACCTCTTTCCATTCTCTGCTTATAGCACTCATGGGATAACATTCTGTTAACGCTGAAATGAGCACCGACATCACGAAGCACATCAACATAGTTTAAATCCAGCAGCCAATCGGCATTGTTTACAACAATAGCTTTATCCTCAGAAAAATCAATAAATCTGCTCATCTGCTTTTTGAAGCATTCAACATTATGATTGATAGTTTCTTTAGTCATCATTTTTCTCATATCGGACTTTCCTGATGGGTCGCCAATCATAGCAGTACCGCCGCCAATAAGTACGATCGGTTTATTTCCTGCCATTTGCAGACGTTTCATAAGGCAAAGTGCCATAAAATGTCCAACGTGCAAGCTATCTGCTGTTGGATCAAAACCGATATAGAAAGTTGCCTTTCCGTCGTTAATCAGCTCTTTGATTTCCTCCTCGTCAGTTAGCTGTGCTAACAGTCCTCTTCTTTGTAATTCCTCAAATAGTGTCATTTTTATTCCTCCGTTTTTATTTAAATATTATTATGTAATTACTTATTGTTTGTTTCAGCATAAACGATGAAATCAAATGATGATTTCACGGATACCACCGCCTTTCAAATACACAATTATTCCTTAATTTTACTTATATACTCTTCCTTAACAACATCTATCGTCTTTCCACCTATTCCTATATTTTTATCAGAAAGTTCTTTAATAGTTGTTATAAAAAATTCCTGTGGTACTTTCATAATTTCGCTTGAAATCTCAGTAAGACGTTTTATGAGCAATTCTTTTTGCTCATCAGTTAAATATCCACCTTCAACAGTAATATATGGCATATCAATTCTCCTTTACATCAATCAAAAAAACTTAATTGCATATCTCCATATCCTTGTTTGTATGCTCTGATAATATCTTTCATATTATACAAAATACCAAATCTATCACATTCAGAGGCAAATACCCTCCATAGCTTCTTTGCATTTGGCGATACGCAGTTATATTTGTCACCATAAAATTTGCGATATTTATCAGATAATCCAGGAAACAGTTTGTCCAGCTGTTCATAATAATAATCACGCTGATTCTGCCTTAAAGTCATACCAAAAGCAGGATAAATAATTTTCACACCACAGTCATGAGCCGTTCCGACAATTCTAAGTATATTCTCTTCATTATCCTCAATAAACGGCAGAACAGGCATTAGCGTTATTCCTGTGAAAAGCCCTACCTCTGACATCTTTGCAAGAGCGTCGAACCTTTCAGAGGATACCGATACATGCGGCTCTATCAGTCTGCATAGCTTATCGTCAGCAGTGGTAATTGTCATTTTGCAAAGAACAGGACTGTGCTCGGCAATGCCTTTATAAACATCAATATCACGGGTGATAAGGCTGCTTTTTGTTATCACTGTTACGCCAAATTCATAAGCGTCAATAAGTTCAAGAGCATGCCTCGTAACAAGCTCGTTTTTCTCAAAAGGATTATATGGGTCACTCATTGCACCTGTGCCAATAACACCAGTTCTCACCTTTCGCCTCAACTCATCACGAAGTATCTGCAAGCAGTTTTCTTTTACCTTAACAGTATCAAAATCATCTATTTGATAACATTCACACCTGCTGTCGCAATAAATACACCCATGACAACAGCCACGATAAAGGTTCATATTATAGTCATTACCAAACCATTCTGAGGATTTATTTTTTTGCAGAATTGTTTTACATGGAGTTGTCAGCATAGTTTTCACCTCTGAAGAAAAAATCCTCCGACAGAAAATCTGCCGGAGGACGAAATTACTCGTGGTACCACCTCGGTTTATCAGACAAAAGCCTGACCTCGGGGTTTGCATAAACAAACCTGTTCTGTAACGGGAACTCCCGTATTTCCCTACTGTAATTTCAAGAAATCTGCTCCGAGATGTATTCACAGATTGCACTGTTATGTTCTCACACCACCCGAACACTCTCTTAAACAGCAATAATAAGCTACTTGTTCTCATCAACACTTTTAAATATTAATATAAATTTAACATATTTATTTTACTATGTCAAGTAAAATTACTCATAGAGAGGATACTTATTGCAAATCTCTGTAACGCCTGCTCTGATTTCATCTGCTTTGTTTTCAAAGTCAGTAACAGCCAGATAAATAAACTCTGCGATCTTATCCATATCTTCTTCTACAAGTCCTCTTGTTGTAACAGCAGGAGTACCGATTCTGATGCCGCTTGTTACAAATGGGCTCTGTGGATCATTTGGTACTGCATTTTTATTTACAGTAATAAATACCTCATCAAGACGTTTTTCAAGTTCTTTACCTGTAATATCAAATGACTGCAAATCAACCAGCATAAGGTGATTGTCGCTGCCGTTTGAAACAAGATTAAATCCTCGTGATACAAGTCCTTTAGCAAGAGCTTGAGCATTCTTTACAACCTGTTCCGCATAAGCCTTGAATTCAGGATTTAATGCTTCGCCAAAGCAAACTGCCTTAGCAGCAATAACGTGCATAAGCGGACCACCCTGTGTACCTGGGAAGATTGCTTTATTAAACTTCTTTGCAAGTTCTTCATCATTAGTAAGAATCATACCGCCTCTTGGACCTCTCAAAGTCTTATGAGTTGTAGTTGTTACAACATCAGCATAAGGCACTGGAGATGGATGCTGACCGCCTGCAACAAGTCCAGCGATATGAGCCATATCTACCATGAAATAGGCGTCAACGCTTTTAGCAATATTAGAAATTCTCTCAAAATCTATTGTTCTTGGGTATGCTGAAGCACCAGCAACAATCAGCTTCGGTTTATTTTCTTTTGCAAGCTTTTCAAGCTCATCATAGTCAAGATACCCATTATCATCAAGACCATAAGAAATAAAGTTATAGTTCTTGCCTGACATGTTGACAGGTGAACCGTGTGTAAGATGTCCGCCATGTGCAAGGCTCATTCCGAGAATAGTATCGCCCACATCACAAAGTGCAAAATAAACTGCAAGGTTAGCTTGTGCACCTGAATGTGGCTGAACATTAGCATATTTAGCACCAAAAAGTTTGCAAGCTCTTTCGATAGCAATATTTTCAACTACGTCAACACACTCGCAGCCGCCGTAATATCTTTTTCCTGAATATCCTTCTGCATACTTATTGGTCAGAGCGCTTCCCATTGCTGCCATTACAGCAGGTGAAACAATATTTTCACTTGCAATAAGCTCAAGATTTCTTCTTTGACGAGCAAGTTCTGAATTCATTGCTTCTCCGACTTCTTTATCAAAACTTTCAACAAAACCTATTGTATCAACAATTTTCATATAAATACTCCTTACATATTAAATTATGCGCAATTAAAGATATATTTATTATAGCTTATTTCCAACAATATTGCAAGTAAAAACGAATATTTTTTATTATTAAAATCGCAAGGCGTTCATTCTGGAAGAAACGCACCATAATATCATAATAATTAATGTTGCAATCATAGGTTCTTACTATATTTAAGTTAACATCTTTTTTAACTATACGTTTGATATGATTTTCGCAAAACACTAAATTAATCTTTATATTTATTATAAAAACCCGTTATCAAATTTTGACAACGAGTTTATCTTTTTATATATAATTGTTTTGAAATTTACTATTAAAAGTTATATGTTTAATACAAATATTGTGCTGAAAACCAATATAGCCTTGTCCTGTAAAGCCACATTGGTATCAGTCCTTTCTTAGAATTTATTCCTTTTATATTATAATTTATGTTTATTAATCATCTGTAAATTAAGTGCTTATTAATTGTAAAATTTATTTTACCAAACAGTTGCAGTATACTTTCCACAAAAACATTGATCTACTTGATAATGATAATAATTCTCATTCTTTATTAAAAAGTTCTTAGCAGCATTAGTAGCTTCATTATAGCTAGTAAACCAACCTATTCCTACATTTATTACATGATGTTTTCCCCCTTCATTACACCAATATGGTTGTGTTTGTGTGGGTGTTGTTGTACTTGGTGTAGTTGTCTGAGGTTTCTGTGTGGTAGTCCCTGTTCCACCATTGTTATTCGATTGTGTGGTAGATGAATTTGTTGTTTTTGGTACTGTTGTAGAAGGTTTACTTGTAGTAACCGGTTTTTCCTTTACATTTACTGTAGATGTTGTTTGTACATTATTAGCTTTAGCTGTAATTGTTGCAGTTCCCTTACTTATTGCTGTTACTTTACCATTTTCAACTTTAGCAATCCCTTCATCTGATGAAGACCACTCTACATCTTGATTTTTTCCTTTAACTGTAGCTGCTATATTAGATTCATCACCTATAGTTAATTCCAAAGAAGAGGGTTCTAAAGTAATAGTTGGTTCTATTACTTTAATTTTAATTTCAAACTCCGAAACATTATTACTATTATCTTTTGCAATAATTTTAGCATCATATTCACCAACAGTAGAATAATCTACATTACTATCATCTATGGAAAGTTCTGTTTTTGAAAGATCATTTACTTTGAATTTATCATTTATATTTTCAATCTTATTGTCTTTATATACTTCAATTTCTGCTGGATTAAATCCTTCCTCTTCAACAAAGATAGGATTTGTTGTATCTTTAATATTAATTTTCACAGTCTTTTTATCATCTAAAGAAAACAATTCTAATCCAAACAATTTATATTGAATTTTATGATTAACAATAACATCATATATTCCTGTTGCTGGGTATTCTTTTTCTTGCTCATTTGAGATATTAAATTCAAGTCTTGTATTATCATTTGAAACATTAGGATATTTACTTGTATCAATCAAATCTTCCAATTTAGGCTCATATTTTTTACCATATTCTATTGTTAGTTCAGATTGTTTAATATCCCATTTGTTTGTGCTTTTTTCATTTACATACCATATTCCTATTGCTACAACTACCAATATAAGAATAGCTATTACAGAAAATATGATTTTCATCTTTAAAGTCAATTTCTTTTTATTCTCTGGTGTAACATCTTGAATATTATTTGTTTCCAAATTTTTATTTGTTTCATTTTTTACTTTCATAACTTTCTCCCTTTAAACTATCAGACTTAATAATGCAGCTTTATCATTATATATTATTACCATTATACCCCAAAATTATATTATTGTCAATAATATAATTATTTGCACATAAAAGGTATAATTTTGTCGCCCTAATTGACATTCATCTGCTTTTAATGTATAATAACTATTGATAAATATAATTATTTAAGATAAAGGAATGTTAATGATATGAAAATAATGGCTGTAGATTATGGCGATGTAAGAACAGGATTGGCTGTCTGCGACAGAACCGAATTTCTTGCCTCTCCAATTGGTACAATAGAAGAACGCAACGCTCAGATTCTTGCAATGAAAATAGCTCATATGGCTGAGCAATATGAAGTGGGCGAAATAGTAGTAGGACTTCCGAAAAACATGAATGGTTCAATGGGACCAAGAGCCGAAAAATGCAAAGCTTTTGCTGATATGCTCAATGAAATTACAGAATGTCCTGTAAATATGTGGGACGAGCGGTCTACTACTGTAACAGCACATCAAATTTTAAATGAAACCAATGTACGTGGAAAAAATAGAAAAGCCGTTGTCGACACGGTAGCCGCAACGGTAATTTTAGAAGGATATTTAGATTTTAGGAGAAAAAACAAAAAGTAAAAACTAATCCTTTCTTTTTTTTGAAAACAACTCTTTTATACCTGCAATTATAACGAATCCACCAAAAAGCTTTTGCAGCAGACTATTATCTATTTTATTAGCAATTATGCTAAAAATTATTACAAAAATCGTTCCTGTAATTAATATAGGGACGATTTTTTTCCACTGTATAAGATGATTTTTATTGTGATAATAAAGAGATAACGCAGCTATCGGAAGAAAGAAAATCAGATTAATCCCCTGAGCTTGCAACTGTGGCATTTGTGCAAACACAGTAAGGTATATAATCAGCACCATACCTCCGCCCAAACCTAAAGACGCAAATATTCCTGTAACAAATGATACAACTGCAATAACTAAAAAACTCATTTCTACCTCATTATTAATCTTAAGCCAAAGATTATCATTACCACACCAAAAATTCTTTTAAGCAGTATATTTGAAAGTTTCATCAATAGTTTTGTTCCTAAAAACACCCCTGCCAGTCCAAATGGTATAAATTTTAGAGCATATATTATATCGATGCTTCCTTTTGTGAAATAAACCATACTGCTTATTATACTAAGAGGAAGTGTTATTGCGATTGATGTGGCGTGCGCCTTTTTTACATCAGTTTTGTCATGTTCAAGCATTGGAACTGCAACAATGCCACCTCCAGAACCAAACATTCCGTTGGCTGCACCAATAAAAGCACCCATAATATATAGATAAGCTCTTTTCATATATGTTTTCAACAAAATCACCCTGTACTATTATTAGTACAGGGTGAAAATTTATTCCTAATAAAAATATTAGTCGATCTCAACCATAATTTTCTGATTAATACGAGAAGCTCCAGCTCTCATAACAGTACGAATTGCTTTTGCAATTCTTCCCTGCTTACCGATAACTCTTCCCATATCAGACTGAGCAACATGAAGATGATAAACAACTATATCTTTTTCATTGGGCTCATCAACTGTTACTACAACAGCTTCTTTATCTTCAACAAGTTCAGAAACTATAGTTTCAAGTAATTCTTTCATAATAAATCCTCCATTCTCCCACGGAAATGTGGCGGTAACCCCACCAATAAATCAGCAAGGCTTGTTGGTGGGATAAGAGCCTTACTGATTGGATAACTGCACAATTAGATAGTGCCGTTCTTTTTCAAAAGTGCTTTAACTGTATCAGTTGGCTGAGCACCATTAGCGATCCAAGATTTAGCTTTTTCGTCGTCAATTTTAAGTACTGAAGGCTCCTTTGTAGGATCATAGTAGCCAAGTTCCTCGATAAAACGACCGTCACGTGGATATCTTGAATCAGCAACAACTATACGGTAGAAAGGAGCCTTTTTAGCACCCATTCTTCTAAGTCTGATTTTTACTGCCATTAAAATTCACCTCCGAATATTAATATATATCAACGCTTTCGCACTGATTTACAAAATTACATTGGAAAACCGCCGCCCATGCCTCCGCCAAGTCCTTTTAGCAAGGCTGCTCTGTTTCTCATACTTTTCTTTCCGCCTTTTCCTGTAAGACCAAGCTGCTTCATCATTTTTTGCATCTGATCAAACTGTTTAAGCAGTGCATTTACATCAGAAACCTCTGTTCCGCTTCCTGCAGCAATTCTTCTCTTTCTTTTGGGATCTATAATAGCAGGCTTTTCACGTTCTTTTATGGTCATAGAATTTATCATTGCTTCAGTTTTTCTTAACTGAATCTCACCCTGTTCAAGCTGCTCATCATTAATACTGCCAGCACCCGGAAGCATTTTTATAATTGACCTCATTGAACCCATTTTATGGATTTGCTTCATTTGTTCCAGCAAATCATTAAGGTCAAAGCCTTTTTCCTTAACTTTCTTAGCAAGCTTTTCTGCGTCTTTGGCATCTACAGTGGAAGAAGCTTTTTCAATAAGCGTCAGCATATCACCCATGCCGAGAATTCGTGAAGCCATTCTTTCAGGATGGAAAGGTTCAAATTCATCAAGCTTTTCACCCATACCCACAAATTTAATAGGCTTACCTGTTACAGAAAGAACAGATAATGCTGCTCC
>CAMWVM010000036.1 GCA_947177715.1 uncultured Ruminococcus sp. | reverse complement strand
AAGCTGCTCCATTGAGGCAGCACTCAAACCATTATTAACATCAGCGCACATATCACAAGTCGAACACTTGTCCAATTCTTCTTTTGTAATCTTTCCATCACGATAATCACGGACAACCTTGTTCTCATACATGGAATACTTTTTCTTCGTCCAGAATTTAAGCTTATGACGAAAAACCCAAAACGCCGGTTTCCAAATATACTTGTGCATAGCAGGAGAAACGCTGCCGATCATCCAACAATCACGATCACAGCAACGTACTTTCGCACGTACCTTCTCTGCCTCAGGACTGTTCCAGAGCTCATCCCAGCTTTGTTCGTTAAGATTTCCCATAACTTCTTTATCTTTAGTACCGTTACAAGGCATAACATCTCCATAAGGGTCGATAAAGAAAGTATCAAAGCTCATATCACAAGGCAGAAGACGACGCTGGCCGTAAATATAATTAATTAGTCCATGATTAAAGTAAGCACGGAACCACTTTTTCGGACTGTTACTATTCAGCAGCTCATTAACTAATTTTTCAAAGTTCTCTGCAACCATCGGACGATCGTGAATAATATTTTTCGCCTCAACAAAATAGAAGCTGTTATGCAAAGATGCAGTGGCAAATTCCATGCCCATTTCATTGGAAATCTGATACAAAGGCACAATATCAGGAGCGTTTCTGTCCTGAACAGTCATTCCAAATCCTACATCCTTCATACCCATCTCACGCAGCTTTTTAAGTGTACCGTAACCACGCTGGTAACCATTCTGCAAGCCACGGATCTCATTATTCGTCTGCTCCAGACCTTCAATAGAAATACGAATGCCGATCTGAGGAAACTCTTTGCAAAGATCCACAATTCGGTCAGTAAAGAAACCGTTTGTAGAAATAACAATACGATCACTCTTTTTATAAAGTTCACGTACAATATCTTTCAAATCTGTACGTATGAACGGTTCGCCGCCTGTAATATTAGTAAAATACATAGGAGGAAGCTTTTTAATTGTTTCTAAACTAATTTCTTCTTCCGGTTTGGATGGTGCTTTATATCGATTACACATGGAACAACGTGCATTGCAGCGATATGTAACAATAACCGTACCATTTAATTTTTTTTCTGCCATATCTTATTTCCCCCTTAATTATTCCACTGTTACACTTTTAGCCAAATTTCTTGGTTTATCAACATCAAGCCCCCTCGCAACGCTCACATAATAGCCCATTAACTGTAATGGAATTACTGCAAGGCTGGTCGCAAAATGTTCATCCGTTTTCGGAATATACGTTACAAAGTCGGCTGTATCTTCAAGTTCATAATTACCATAGCTTGTCAGACCCATCAGATAAGCTCCCCGGCTTTTTACCTCCACCATGTTGCTGACTGTTTTTTCGTAAAGATTTGATTGTGTCAGAACACCAATTACCAATGTTCCATCTTCAATCAAACTAATAGTACCATGTTTTAATTCACCAGCAGCATACGCTTCACTATGTATATAACTAATTTCTTTCATCTTAAGACTTCCCTCAAGGCAAATCGCATAGTCAATACCTCGACCAATGAAAAAAATATCCTTCGCATTTGCAAATTTAGCAGCGAACCACTGCAAGCGTTCTTTATTTTCAAGTATTTGTTCTATTTTTTCCGGAATTCTTTCAAGCTCAGCAATCATCTCACTGTACTTATCTTTACTTATTTCTCCTCGTACAAATGCAAATTGGATTGCCAATAAATATGAAGCAATAAGCTGTGTGCTGTAGGCCTTAGTAGTTGCCACAGCAATTTCAGGCCCAGCTAATGTATAAAATACATTGTCTGCTTCTCTTGCAATAGAACTTCCGACTACATTAACAATACCAAGGGTTTTAGCACCCTTTTCTTTGGCTTCACGCAAAGCAGCTAAGCTGTCTGCGGTTTCACCTGACTGGCTGATGATAATCACCAAATCACTCTCATTCAATCGAGGTTTTCTATATCTAAACTCAGAAGCCAGTTCCACACGAACAGGAATGCTTGTCAGATCTTCAATCACATATTGTGATACCACACCGACATGATACGCAGAACCACAGGCAACAATATAAATCTGTGAAATATTCTTAATATCTTCTTCAGTCAAACCCACCGAAGTAAGATTGATTCTTTCATCCGTCACAACAGAGTTAATGGTGTCGGCAACCGCTTTAGGCTGTTCGTGAATTTCCTTCATCATAAAATGCTGAAATCCACCCTTTTCTGCTGCTTCCGCATCCCAAGTAATCTCAGTCATTTCTTTATGTACAGTATCCCCGTCAAGATTAAAGAATGTTACATCACCTTTAGAAAGTCTTGCCATTTCCTGATTGTCAATATAATAAACATTTCTCGTATACTTCAAAATAGCCGGAACATCAGAAGCAATGTAGGATTCTCCTTCCCCAACACCGACAATCAGAGGACTGTCTTTACGAGCAACATAAATTTCATCTGGAAAGTCCTTAAACATTACCGCCAGCGCATATGAGCCACGCACACGCACCATTGTCTTTGCAAGTGCGTCAATTGGTCCGACTTGATATTTTTTATAATAATAATCAATAAGCTTTGTTACAACTTCCGTGTCGGTTTGAGAATAAAACACATAACCGTTGCGAATCAATTTTTCTTTTAATTCCTGATAGTTTTCAATAATACCATTATGAACAGCAACAACATTTTCATCATCAGAACAGTGGGGATGTGCATTGATTTCACTTGGCTCACCGTGAGTAGCCCAGCGAGTATGACCAATACCGCAATCTCCAATAAGACTCTGACCATTATTCGTTTTTTCCGAAAGAACCTTTAGACGACCTTTTGATCTTACAATTTCCACATCGGCACTGCCGTTTCTGACAGCAACACCCGCCGAATCATATCCTCTGTATTCCAGCTTTGAAAGACCATCCAGCAAAATTGGAGAAGCTTGTTTATTTCCAGTAAATCCTACAATTCCACACATAATTTTATCCCCTTATATAATTTAATCCTTTTAACAAGATACATTACTGCGGCGAATAAATTTTCATCAGCTTTTCAACATATTCTTCTATTGTATCAAAACTAATGTTTCTACAGTTATTAACATATTGATCAGCAAGTTCTTTATCAGTCCAAAGCTTTTCAATTTTTGCTTTCAGGTCGGCTTTGCTGCCGCTTTCAAATAGCTCCCCTGTCTTTCCTGATTGGATCAGTTCAGGAATACCACCGATGTCTGCTCCCAAAACAGGAGTACCATACATCTGACTTTCCATTACCGAAAACGGACAGTTTTCATACCACTCAGACGGATAGATACTGAACCTTGCTTCACGAATTAGCTTTTCCAAAGCTTCACCCTTCTGGAATCCAACGTTATTAATATTCTTAATGCCATTAATTGTTTCCTCCAGTGGACCGGTACCGGCAAAAATGAACTGCACATCTGGCAGTTCTTTGCATACATTGATCAATGTGCCAATACCCTTTTCTTCTGAAAATCGCCCGAAATAGAGTACGTAGTCTTTTTTTACGACATCTTTAAATTCAACACGATCCACAAAATTATGAAGTGCTACTGTCTTTTCAGCAAACAGTGGATTTGTGTCCATCTTGTGCTTTAGGAACTCCGAACAGCATATTATAGAATCAATGTATTTATAAGCACCCTTCATTTTCCAAAAGTAAGCTTCCATGGTACCAACTAAAGATTTTACCGTGCTTCCATGTATACACTTATCCTTTGCACAGTTTATAAAATGACCGCCAAGGCACTTCTCACAGTTCTGACGATTGTTGGGGTTATTTAGCATATGATTGGGGCAAATAAGATTATAATCATGTGCAGTAAACACTATCCGGCAATTTTGACCAGTCTGCTTTTTCCATTTTACAATCTCAAGAATTATTGAAGGAGTAAGTTGATATGTAAAATTATTAAGATGAACTACATCAGGTTTAAAATCATCAAGAACCAAACGAATCTTCTTTCGAGCCTCAATAGAATAAATAGTTTTAAGCGGATATGTAAGCTTGGACAACTTTGAACCGCCATGAAAATCCATATCTGTAGTATATGCATTCACATCATTGCCAACGCAGCGCCCCTCATGTTCCATACCGAAATACTGAACTTCATGACCATGAGAAGTCAAATAATCTCCCAGTTTGAATATATATGTTTCAGATCCTCCGTTTGCATATAAGAATTTATTTACCATAAGAATTCGCATTTCTATTTCTCCCGCTCTATTACTAAAATCACGTTTACTACATAAAAGTGTAAAACCATTGCCCTTATTAGTATACTTTTATTTTTTATATAACTCTAAGGTTTTCTCAACCACATCATCCCAGCTGCACTTACTGAATATAAAATCAGCAGACTGTGACTTATAATTTTGTACCATCTGTTCATCATCACATAAGCTCTGGAGTTTATCCCTCAAATCATTAACATCACTTTTGTGAAAAATAACCGCTTTATCCTCTACAACTTCTGTGCACTCTGCAATATCAGAAACCAAACAACAGTTTCCATAGCTCATCGCTTCCAAAAGGCTTAACGGCATTCCCTCAAGATCAGAAGGAAGCGTATAAACATAAGCATTACTATATAATTCGTCAAGCAATTCGCCACGAACAAATCCTGTAAATAGAATACGGTCGTCCCCTTTTGCCATCTCCTTCAATTCAGTTACAAAGGGATCTGTATCAGATGAGCCGCCTGCAATCACTAATTTTTTATCTGTTTTTACCTGCTTAAAAGCTTCTATAAGATATCTGAGCCCTTTTTCAGGCACTAATCTTGCAAGATAAAGTATGTATGAATCTTTTTTTAGCCCAAATTTTTGCTCTATTAAATTCGCCTCTCGAACAACCGGGCGATTAACTCCATTAGGAATATATTGAGTTTCTCGTCCATATGTATCCATAAAATAATCCTGAACACCTCTGCTCAGCACTATAATCTCATCGGCATATTTTACAGCACACTTTTCTCCAAACAAAATATACTTGCTGGCAAAATTCCCCCACTTGGAACGTTGATGATCTAAACCATGCACTGTTGTAATACAACGTTTACCGAAAAGCTTCGGCAGCCACATCATTGCACACGGTCCCTCCGCATGAAAATGAACAACGTCAAATTTGCCGAAAGCTGCACAAATGGCAGCTGTAAAAGAAGAACTCGCTGCTGCAACTCCACGTTTGTCTAATGTTGGAACCGACACCAACTTTATTCCCTTATATTCCTTTAACTTATTCTTTTTTTCATGGCGTCCGTTACGATTAAAACAGGTCACTTTACATCCAAGACGAACCATTCTCGTACTTAGTTCTTCTACTACAACTTCAACACCGCCCTGTCCAAAAGCAGGACAATATTTCATCCCCAAAAATGCAATTCGAACACAATCCTCTTTTCGATTTTTTTTGCTCATCTAATTTTTTATTTCCTTTCACATTACTCAATAACTGCCTTGTTGCATTCACATTATTTACCCCTTACGACTAAACAACGACCTAAAACGACAATTTAAACAAGTAATTATAAATATACTATACTTAAAGTAATATGTCAAGCAAATATATACCTAATGTAAGTTATTTCATAAAATCGTGGCATTTTTTTGTTCATTTTCAACATATATCAAAAGAAATTATATCTTTTATGTTTCCGATTAGATTTTCTTGTATTATTTTCAAACAATATAAACAAAGCCGCCTTCGACATTTTTTGCCATGTCAAAGGCGTGCTTGTCACTATTTGTTTTCAATTTTTTTCTGTTGTTCATATTTTTCTGTTCTTGCCTTGAGTTTTCGAGAAGCATACCCCTCCTTGATTTCTGCCTTGCCTCTTTCTATTGCAAGAGCGTTATCAGGAATATCTTTAGTAATTGTTGATCCTGCCGCAGTATAAGCGCCTTTACCCACTCTAACAGGAGCAATAAGGTTGGTATTGCATCCAATAAATGCATTATCCTCAATAACTGTTCGGAATTTTTTGTCACCATTGTAGTTAACCGTAACCACTCCGCAGCCGAAGTTTACATTTGCTCCTACATCAGAATCACCAATGTATGTCAAATGCGCTACTGCTGTGTATTCGCCAATGGTTGAATTTTTTATCTCAACAAAATCTCCGATTTTCACACCACGCATAATATGTGAATTCGGTCTTAACTGAACATAAGGTCCTATCTTTACATCATCTTCAATTACCGACTCATACGCCTGAACATTATTCAGATTTACATTGTTTCCAACTCTTGTGTTTTCAATAATACAATTATTCCCCAAAACACAGTTTTCGCCAATAGTTGTATTTCCTCTTAAAATAACACCGGAATGAATAACTGTGCCTGCACCAATCGTTACATTGTTTCCAATGCTTACACCATCTGTACAACAGAATTCAATTCCATCATCAAGAAATTTACCAATAATTTCGGATCTTGCTATGTCATTGAGCATAAGCAGACCCCTTCTGTCGTTTGCAACAAGTGCCACATTAGGATTATGCGAAATATAAGCGTCCGCAGTTTTTCCTTTCGCAATTAAAAGCTCAATACAGTCAGTTAGATAATATTCTCCCTGTGCATTGTCAGGAGTAATATCAAACAAAACCTCCAGTAAATCAGAAGTCTTAAACCAGTAACAACCTGAATTTATCTCTGTTATTGCAAGCTGATAAGGATCACAATCCTTGTGCTCAACAATACCGCTTATTCCATTTTCTGTTCTAATTATTCTGCCGTAACCCGTTGGATTTTCTACCCTTGAAGTAACCACCGTCACGCTGCAATCTCTTTGAGTATGCAACTCTAAAGCACCGTTGATAGTATCAGCATCAATAAACGGTGCATCTCCGCATAAAATAAGAGTATTTCCGTCCTTATGAGCTTCAAGAAAATCCTTTGCCTGCATAACAGCATGACCTGTACCAAGACGTTCCTCCTGCATTACTGTTTGGATTTCTGCCTTTGAACTGCGATTATTTACATATTCATCTATCATTTCTGCCGCAAAGCCTTTTACAACGCAGATGTTCTCTAACTGTGCATTCTCGCATGCAGTCAGTACCCATTCAAGCATAGGCTCTCCTATTACATTGCAAAGAACCTTAGGCTTATCGGTTTTCATTCGTTTTCCCTGCCCTCCGGCAAGAATTACTGCATTATTCTCCATGGTCGTGACTATGCTCCTTATGGAACATATCCTCCTCTCGATATTTATGTTAGTCAATACTTACTTGTCGTATATACACTTCAACCTCAGTATTCATGGTGTATTCATTTACAATCCCGACAGTAATATTATAATGTACGCAAATTGTTTCGTCAAGGATATTTTTACAACATACCTCTTTTTATTCTGAATTTATGTAATCCTTATTATAATATTCTATTCTTTTTTGTGCATTTGATGTTAAAGGTGCATATAAAGTAAGATGAAAAATTGTGAAAAATGCTATACAAAAAAATTTGCCAAAACTATAGTAATTTAAAAAGAAATCTGTTATAATATTATTGTTACCGTATATCCTTCTGCCTTTTTAGGCAGTTTTTTGTGGTGTTCCACAGGAGTTTTATTTAAGGAAGCGGAATTCAAAATTTTGGAGGTAGAAAACCAATGGCAAAGAAGTATTGTTATCTTTTCTCAGAAGGTAATGCCAGCATGAGAGAGCTTCTCGGCGGCAAGGGTGCAAACCTTGCAGAAATGACTGGAATGGGCCTTCCTGTTCCACAGGGCTTCACAATTTCTACTGAAGCATGTACTCAGTATTATGAAGACGACCGTGAAATCAATCCTGAAATTATGGCAGAAATCAATGAGTACATTGTAAAAATGGAAGAAATCACAGGCAAAAAGTTCGGCGATAAGGAAAATCCTCTCCTCGTTTCCGTACGTTCAGGTGCAAGAGCATCAATGCCTGGTATGATGGACACAATCCTTAACCTCGGTCTTAATGAAGACGTTGTTGAAGTTATTGCTGAAAAATCAAATAACCCAAGATGGGCTTGGGACTGCTACAGAAGATTCATTCAGATGTATTCTGACGTAGTTATGGAAGTTGGTAAGAAGTATTTTGAAGAGCTTATCGACGAAATGAAGGCTAAGAAGGGCGTTACACAGGACGTTGATCTTACAGCTGAAGACCTCAAGGAACTTGCTGGTCAGTTCAAGGCTGAATATAAGGCTAAAATCGGTGAAGATTTCCCATCTGATCCTAAGGAACAGCTCATGGGCGCAGTTAAGGCTGTATTCCGTTCATGGGATAACCCAAGAGCTAACGTTTACAGAAGAGATAACGATATCCCTTATTCATGGGGTACTGCTGTTAACGTACAGTCAATGGCATTCGGAAACATGGGCGACGACTGCGGTACAGGTGTTGCATTTACTCGTGACCCTGCTACTGGTGCTAACGGTTTGTTTGGTGAGTTCCTTACAAACGCACAGGGCGAAGACGTAGTTGCTGGTGTTCGTACACCAATGCACATTTCAGAAATGGAAGAAAAGTTCCCAGAGGCATTTGCACAGTTCAAGGAAGTTTGCAAGACTCTTGAGAACCACTATAGAGATATGCAGGATATGGAGTTCACTGTTGAACACGGTAAGCTCTTTATGCTTCAGACAAGAAACGGTAAGAGAACTGCTCAGGCTGCTCTTAAGATCGCTTGTGACCTCGTTGACGAAGGCATGAGAACTGAAGAAGAAGCTGTTGCAATGATTGATCCAAGAAACCTCGATACACTTCTCCACCCACAGTTTGATGCAAAGGCTCTTAAAGCTGCTACACCTTTGGGCAAGGGTCTTGGTGCTTCACCTGGAGCTGCTTGCGGTAAGGTTGTATTCACAGCTGATGACGCTGAAGCTTGGAACGCTAAGGGCGAAAAGGTTGTTCTCGTAAGACTTGAAACATCACCTGAAGATATTACAGGTATGAAGGCTTCACAGGGTATCCTTACAGTTCGTGGCGGTATGACATCTCACGCTGCTGTTGTTGCTCGTGGTATGGGTACATGCTGCGTATCTGGATGTACAGATATCAACATGGACGAAGCTAACAAGAAGTTCACACTTGCTGGTAAGACATTTACTGAAGGTGACTACATTTCAATCGACGGCTCAACAGGTAACATCTATGAAGGAATCATTCCTACAGTAGACGCTACAATCGCTGGTGAATTCGGAAGAATCATGGCTTGGGCTGATAAGTATAGAAAGCTTAAAGTAAGAACAAACGCTGATACACCTGAGGATGCTAAGAAGGCTCGTGAGCTTGGTGCTGAGGGTATTGGTCTTTGCCGTACAGAGCACATGTTCTTTGAACCATCAAGAATTGCTGCATTCAGAGAAATGATTTGTGCTGATACAGTTGAAGAAAGAGAAGCTGCTCTCGATAAGATTGAACCAATGCAGCAGGGCGACTTTGAAGCACTCTACGAGGCACTTGAAGGAAATCCTGTAACAATCAGATTCCTCGATCCTCCGCTTCATGAATTCGTTCCAACAGAAGAAGCTGACATTAAGGCTCTTGCTGACGCACAGGGTAAATCAGTTGAAGACATCAAGGCAATTATTGCTTCTCTTCACGAGTTCAACCCAATGATGGGTCACCGTGGATGCCGTCTTGCAGTAACATATCCTGAAATTGCTAAGATGCAGACAAAGGCTGTTATCAAGGCTGCTATCAACGTTAAGAAGGCTCATCCTGATTGGACTGTTGCTCCTGAAATTATGATTCCATTGGTAGGCGACATCAAGGAGCTTAAGTATGTTAAGAAAGTAGTTGTTGAAACTGCTGACGCTGTTATTGCAAAATCTGGTGCTGATCTTGACTACGAAGTAGGTACAATGATTGAAATCCCAAGAGCTGCTCTTACAGCTGACGAAATCGCTGCTGAGGCTGACTTCTTCTGCTTCGGTACTAACGACCTTACACCAGTCTATTATACACATCTCCGAGCCCACGAGACTCCTGAGAAGATCCTATGCCCTCTTATGATAGAAGAAAAAAAGAAGGGGGGGGGGGGGGGGGGGGGGGGGGGGG
>CAMWVM010000035.1 GCA_947177715.1 uncultured Ruminococcus sp. | reverse complement strand
CCGCCACACCTATCCGAAAGGATAGGTTGGAGGCTGGGGGACATCTTGCCTAAGTTATATTTTAGGAGGTATAATATGTATCAGGCACTATATCGAAAATGGCGTCCTATGTCTTTTGAAGATGTCGTATCTCAACCGCACATTACCTCCACTTTAAAGAATCAGATTTTAAACGACAAGACGGCTCATGCATATTTATTCACAGGCTCAAGGGGTACGGGAAAAACTACTTGTGCAAGAATTTTTGCCAAGGCTATTAATTGCCGCAATCCTAAAAACGGCGAACCTTGTCTTGAATGTGATATATGTAAAAATGCTGACAACGGTTCTTTGGCAGATATCATAGAAATTGACGCTGCGTCAAACGCTAAAGTTGACGACATAAGAGAACTGAGAGAAGGAGTAATATTCACTCCCGAACTTTGCAAATACAAGGTTTATATTATTGACGAAGTTCACATGCTTTCCACAGGTGCATTCAATGCACTGCTGAAAACTATGGAAGAGCCTCCGCCACATGTCAAGTTTATACTTGCCACGACAGAAGTGCACAAAGTGCCTGCCACTATAGTTTCGAGATGTCAGCACTTTGATTTCAGACGGATTCGCTCAGAAGACATTGTTGCAAGACTTATGTACATCGCTTCTCAGGAAGGATTTTCTCTGGAAGAAGACGCTGCGGCTTTGATTGCAAGACTTTCTGATGGTGGAATGAGAGATGCGCTGTCGCTTCTTGACCAATGCGTTGCTTATGATGATAATATCACTATTGATAAGGTGTCGGCTGCCGCAGGAATTGCAGGACGTGATTATCTTTTTGATATGCTTGACAAGATCAGCATCAGGGACACGTCAGGGGCAATCGCAATAATCGATCAGCTTTATGGTATGTCCAAAGACCTTAAGGTACTTTGTTCAGAGCTTTTAAGTCAAATGAGAAACGTTATGCTTGTCAAGACAGTTGACAACAGTGCTGATTTAATTACCTGTCTTCCAGAAGAATTCAAAAGACTATCTGCTTTGGCAAGTTCAATGGATCTTGATAGGATATTAGACATTATATCCATACTACAGCAGTGTAATGAGAGATTTGCAAGAAGCGCCAACAAGAGAATTGAACTTGAAATGTGCATTGTAAAGCTATGTGTATCTAAAAACGAAAGTGTTCATCAAGCTGTCAGCGGAGCAACTGCTGTGGACAGCAGCGAAATCAATGCTCTTATCAACAGAATTACACAGCTTGAAACAGCTTTAAAAAACGGCGGACAAGTTGTTCACAGTTCAAACGAAAAACCAAAGCATAGTACTAAACCAAAGGAACCTGCACAAGAACTTACAAAGCTTGATCCAAATACATTCACGCCTTTAAATGAATGGCAAGAGATTTTGGAAAGAATAAATGTAGAGGCTCCTGCAATCGGTGCGTTTTTACAGAACTCTATGGCAAGCATTGAGGGCAATGTTTTTAAGGTTGTAGTCAGCAGCGATTTTTTCATGAAGAAGTTTAAATCCTCCGATGATAAAGCAATTTTAAAACGTGTTGTAAATAATTATTATGGAAAGGACTTTGATTTTAAGCTATATTCTTCAAAAACTGTTGATATCAAGGAAAAAGAAAATCCTATTAACGAGCTATTGAAGCGTGCAAAGGATGCTGAAATTGAAGTTGAAATAAAAAGTAACTAAGGAGATATTATTATGAAAGCAAGATTACCACAGGGCATGGGAAAAGGCCCTTCAAACAACATGAATCAAGTACTTAAACAGGCTCAGAAAATGCAGGATGATATTACTGCATTGCAGGCTGATTTGGAAGAAAGAGAGTTTTCCGCATCAGTTGGCGGCGGTGCTGTTGAAATTACAATCAATGGCAAGAGAAACGTACTTAAGCTTGATATAAAGCCAGAGGTTGTTGACCCTGACGATGTTGAAATGCTTCAGGATCTGATTATGAGTGCATTTAACGAAGCAGTTCGAATTCTTAATGAAACAAGTGACGCAGAAATGCAGAAACTCACCGGCGGAGTTTCATTCCCGGGACTTTTCTGATATGGCTGATTCAAATGCACTTCCCCTTGTACTTCTTGCTGAGCAATTTGCTAAACTGCCGGGAATCGGTATGAAATCGGCTCAAAGACTCGCTTATCACGTTATGTCCATGACGGATAGTGAGGCGCAGGCATTTGCAGATGCAATTATTCATGCACACAAGACTGTGCACACCTGCAAAATGTGTCAGAACCTAACTGACAAAGAGCTTTGTCCAATTTGTGCTAACGAAAGCAGAGAACACTCTTTAATTTGCGTAGTTGAAACACCAAAGGACATTACAGCGTTTGAACGTACCAAGGAATACAACGGAGTTTATCACGTTTTGCACGGACTTATCTCCCCTATTGACGGCATAACTCCTGACAAGCTGAAAATTAAGGAACTTCTTGCAAGAATTCAACAAGGCGGAATTAATGAAGTTATTATGGCAACGAACCCCACGGTTGAGGGCGAAGCAACGGCTATGTACATTTCAAAGCTTTTAAAGCCGTTGGATATTAAAGTCACAAGGCTGGCGTTTGGTTTACCTATCGGAGGTTCACTGGAATACGCTGATGAAATAACGCTTTTCAAGGCTTTAGAAAACAGAAATGAGATATAAAAAGGGACTGATTTTCAGCCCCTTTTTTATTTACTATATTCTATGCGACGCAAGCTATGACTCCTGATTTTTCAGCTTTAAAATTTCATATTCATCTGCATAGCTTTTATCGTTATGGGATGAAAAAAAGCTTTCAAGCGAAGCCAGCTTTTCTGCCATTCTGAGTTCTCCGTCAAGAACTGACATTACAGAATCTGCACAAGGACCTCCGCAAAGCTCATTATAAGCATTGCAATGCTGGGTTGACGCATTTTTCACAAGATTTTTTGCATCCCTGATAATTCTTAAATTATCATTCACTTTTCAGCACACTCCTTTAAATTAACACTCACTGACTATTGCTTTGAGAACCTAAAACAGAAAGCAATTTTTTCTTATGATTAATTGCAGAAGCATACAACTTTTGAAACTCGCTTTTAAGCTGCGGTTCCTTCAACTGCTTTGAATACTGTTCAAAACGAAAAATCATATTATTATGCGTATTTAACAGATTTCTTATTTCATTTAATTCTTCGTTAGTAATTTGTTTATTCACAACACCGCCTCCGGAATATATTATCTCCGATTTATTCCTTGTTATTCCTTGGGCGACATTTTTCTAAGATTTGTACTGCAAATGGCTGTACCATAAACCGAGTTTGCACCCATAGATTTGAGTAATTCAGCACATTTATTCATTGTCGCTCCCGTTGTGATAACATCATCACATAAAAGTACGCTTTTACCCTTAATGTCGCTATGATTAAGAGCAGATTTAAATACAGTTTCAGCATTTTGTTGTCTTTGATTATAATCAAGAGTATGCTGTTCAGACGAATCTGATATATGCAAGAGCAAATCATTCATAAGCGGCTTATCAAGTTTTCGTGCCATAAACTTAGCAAACCTTTCCGCCTGATTATACCCTCTCAAACGACGTTTTGATTTTGTCATTGGCACAAAGGCAACGCAGTCAATTGTTGAAACTATATCATTTTCAGAAAGATACTTAACTAAATACTTCGACGCATATTCAGCAAAGTTCAATCCTTTTCGTGTTTTTAAGTTATATATGCCTTTAACTGCATTTTCCTTATACTCAAAAACTGCACAAGCATTATTCATGCTGTTATTATGAATTTTCTCTGACACGCTGAAAGGCTTATCCAAAAAAGGCAGATTACTTTCACACTTATTACATACAAGCTCATTCCAAACGATAACTTTTCCACACACAGGACATCGATTGGGCATTATAAGATCGAGCCAAAATTTATGATTTAAAACTTTGCTGTTCTTCTTCATTTGAATTTATCTCCAATAACATATTTTTAAGACAGGTATATCTCAAGGTTCTTCTGTTATTATCAATCATAAATTCTACCCTTCTTTTAGTTCCAATTATAATAAGGAGCTTTTTCGCTCTTGTGACAGCGGTATAAAGCAGATTTCTATAATAAAGCTTGTCATATCCTCCGAACACCGTAAGTATAACAACGTCAAATTCACTGCCCTGACTTTTATGTACTGTTACAGCATAAGCAAGCTCTAAATTATCAAGCATCGGCAAAGAATAATTTGCTACTCTTCCCTCAAAGTCAATAGTTACTGTCTGAAGTATTTTATTAACCTCGATTATGATTCCGATATCTCCGTTAAAAATACCTGAACCGCTTTCGGTTTTTTCGTCCTCAGTTTTCTTCCAGATTATATCGTAATCATTTTTAGTTTGCATAACCTTATCGCCTTTACGATATGTATAAAGAGGAGTTTTCACTTCTGATTTTCCCATAGCGGGAGGATTAAGCTGACTTTGAAGCATTTTATTAATCTCTACCGTACCGCTTGGTCCTTTCCTTGTCGGAGATAACACCTGAATATTATCAAAAGGAGAATAACCAAATGCATTAGGCAGACGGGTTTTACAAAGCTCGACCACAAGATTTTGTATTTCAAAAAAGCTTTGTCTTTGAAAAAAGAAAAAATCCTTGTTCTTTTCGGTTAGGTCAATATGCTCTCCATTTACTATTTTATGTGCGTTGATTACTATTGCACTTTGCTGTGCCTGTCTGAAAATTTCAGTAAGAGTTACCACCGGCATTACACCGCTGTCGATTATATCCTTTAAAACATTGCCTGCTCCCACAGATGGAAGCTGATCGGAATCCCCCACAAGAACAAGACGGCAGGTAACGCTTACTGCTCTCAAAAGCGCTTCAAACAAACAAGAATCAACCATCGACATTTCATCTATTATCATTACATCACAATCAAGAAGATTATTTTCATCGTGGACAAAGCTAAGCATATCTCCGTCGACATGCTTTACTTCAAGAAGTCTATGCACAGTCTTAGCATCAAATCCTGTTAAATCTGATATACGCTTTGCTGCTCTTCCTGTTGGTGCGGCAATCATAACTTTCATACCCTGCTGTTGATAAAGTGAAATTATAGCGTTCAGGGTTGTGGTCTTGCCTGTTCCCGGTCCGCCCGTAAGCACAAGAAATCCTTGTGAAAGTGCAAGATTGATTGCTTTTCTCTGTGTTTCTTCATATGTAATATTATTTTCCTCTTCGGCAAGATCTATTACCTGAGAAAAATCTATTTTATTATCAAAGGAACACTCCCGCATTATTGAAAGCCGCCTTGAAATATAGTCCTCGGCTTTATAATATTCTCTCAACGAGATAAACGGTCGTCCGTTTTTATAATATCTAAAAAGGTTTTCCTCCTCAATTTGTTCTTTCAAAACACTTGCAAATTGTTTGTGATTTATATGAAGAAACTTACAGGATACCTCCTCAAATTTATCAAGGGGAAGACAAGTATGTCCTGCATTTGCATTCTCTTTCAGGACACAGCTTATGCCTGCTTCAATTCTGCACTTTGATGTGTTCTTTATTCCAATAGATTTTGCAATCGCATCGGCTTTTATAAAAGATAAATCAACACCGAAAACACATAAGACATATGGATTTGATTTAATCATCGCTTCGGCGGAATCTCCCCAGCGTTTCCATGCCTTTATCCCCACTGATGCCGGAACATCAAAACCGGACAAGTAAATCATAAGTGAACGCACAGCAAACGTCGTTTTGAATTCATCTGAAATTTTCTTAGCCTTTTTGTGAGTTATACCCTCAATTTCTGTAAGCTTTTCCGGCTCGTTTTCTATTACCTTAAGAGAATCATCGCCGAATTTGGAAACTATTCTTTTTGCAAGCACTGCGCCAATTCCACTTATTACTCCGCTTGAAAGGTATCTCTGAATGGAAGCTGCGGTTTGAGGTAATGAACGCTCGCAAATGCTGCATTTAAACTGTTCACCAAACTTTTTATGTACTGTAAACTCACCTGTACACACAAGCTCCTCGCCTTCTTCGACATTGCCCATCTCTCCCACTACAGTAATAAGGTCATTATCGCATTCAAGCATTAGAACTGCAAAACCGTTTTCTTCGTTTCTATATATTATACTGTCAACTTCGCCTTTTATTTTTTCCAAATTGTCCATCATCTTTACCTTTAAAATGTTATTTTAAGTTCTGACAAGAATATCTTATTTTTTTTAGATAATCTTCAAGATCGGTGATATCCACAACCGAAACGATTGAATATTCAGACGCCAATCTTTTTGCTGTATAATCATTTTCACTGTTTTCCATAATTACAAGCAAAATCTCACGCCCCATGTTTTCGTTTTCAAAAACCTCTTCCCAATAATAGGATTTAACCAATTTTTCAAGATTTTTAGTATTTGAATCGCACGGCACAAGAATATAACCGACTTTTTTGCATTTGTTTTTCTTCTCGGACATATACCTTATAATTATTACAGCAATTAATGTGGCGGCGCATACTATAAAAATTATCACACCGTTCAAGTTGAACACCTCCCTGTAAATCTAATGCATTTTATGATTTACAGGAATGTTTTGTGAATGTACAATATTATTTTACACTTTTTTGCTAAAAAAATCAAGGTTTAAAAAACAAAGTCCCCCGTGAATAATCCAGGGGACTCGTTAAACGTTTTTTAACCTGCCGGCCACTGTAAAGGACGCCCAGCAAGAATATGAAAATGTATATGAAATACACTCTGTCCGGCTTGTTCACCACAGTTAGATACCACTCTGAAACCGTCTTTAAGATTTAACTCATTTGCAAGCTTTGAAATCACCTCATAGATATGTGCAATCACTGCTGAATTATCTTCATTGATTTCATCAAGCTTTGAAATGTGCTGTTTGGGAATTGCAAGATAGTGTATAGGAGCAGTTGGTGCGATATCTTCAAAGACATATACAAGCTCGTCCTCATAAATCTTTTTTGAAGGAATTTCGCCTTTGATAATTTTGCAGAAAATACAATCTTCCATAATTACTCTCCCATCCTATTTAACAAATTCGCCGATAATTTCTTCAACTTTATCCAGCGCTTCGTCTATTTTAAATCTATCTCCTACTCCAGCCATTGCGGAATCAGGACGTCCGCCGCCCTTTCCTCCTGTCAGAGCTGCAACCTTTCCGACAATCTTACCGGCATGTGCCCCTTTAGCGACAGCTTCTTTTCCTGCAACAACAAGCAGATTTGCTTTCTCTCCGTTCACGCCTGCAATTACAGCAACTACATCGTTTTCTCTCGCTTTAATCTCATCACCCATTTTTCTAAGCATATCAGGACGCATATTAGAAAGCATTGCTGTAACGACTCTTATGCCGTTTACGTCCTTTGCATTATCAAACAAAGATTTGGTACGAAGGTTTGAAATTTCAGACTGAAGCTCATCTCTTTCCTTTTCAAGTGCTTTAATATCAGACATAACTGACGCACACTTCTTAACAAGCTCCATAGGGTTACCAAGTTTAAGCACTTCAGCCGCTTTACGCTCCATATCAATATGTTCACGAAGAAGCTCAAGTACTCCTGTACCTGTAACAGCCTCAATTCTTCTAACGCCCGAAGCTACCGAACTTTCAGAAAGGATATTAAACATTCCGATTTTAGATGTATTATCAAGATGAGTACCGCCGCAGAACTCAATGGATGCAGAGTACTTCTCATCACCCATTGTTACAACACGAACTGTTTCTCCGTATTTTTCTCCGAAAAGAGCCATAGCTCCAAGATTTTTTGCTTCTTCTATAGGCATTTCCCTTACTGTAATGTCAAGAGCTGAGAATATATAATCGTTTACGAGTCTTTGAACTTTTAATCTTTCTTCATCAGTCATTGCATTGAAGTGTGAAAAGTCAAATCTAAGTCTGTCTGCATCAACAAGCTGACCAGCCTGATGAACGTGTTCACCCAGAACTTCTCTCAAAGCTGCCTGAAGCAAATGAGCACAGGAGTGGTTTCTCATAACTGCCTGGCGAGTCTTTTTATCCACAGCAAAATGTGCTTTTTGACCCACTGAAATTGCACCTTCAATAACTTTCACCTTATGAGCAATTTTTCCTGCAACAGCCTTTTGTGTATCAAGTACGCGGCACATACCGCTTGAAGTGGTAATTGTACCAACGTCGCCCACCTGTCCGCCGCTTTCAGCATAAAATGGTGTTTTTGATGAAACAATATAGAATATATCATCACCGCAGCCTGCGTTTTCCACAAGCTCGTCTTCTGTAGCAATAAATGATATTTCACAATCACACTCAAGAGTATCATAACCTACAAACTCTGTATGAAAATCTCTGTCGATCTTATGGAAAACAGTTTCATCTGCACCCATATATTTAGAACCGCCTCTTGCCACACGAGCCATTTCCCTCTGTTCGTCCATGGCTTTTGTATAGCCTTCTTCATCAGCAGCCAAGCCTTTTTCCTCAAGAATTTCTTTAGTAAGATCTATAGGGAATCCATAGGTATCAGAAAGTTTAAAGCAAGCCTTTCCGTCAAGCACCTTTTCACCCTTTTTCTGCATATCCTCAATGTAATCATCAAGAATTTTCATACCTCTGTCAATAGTCTTATTGAAGTTTTCCTCTTCAGTTGTAAGCAGCTTAACGATATAATCATACTTTTCTTCAAGCTCTGTATACTCGCATTTAGAATTGTCAACCACAGTTTTAACAATATCTTTCAGGAATAATCCATTAATACCAAGCAATTTACCATGACGAACAGCACGTCTTAACAGACGGCGCATTACATATCCTCTTCCCTCATTAGACGGCAAAATTCCGTCAGAAGCCATGAATGTAACCGAGCGGATATGATCGGTAATAACACGGATTGAAACATCCTTCTTATGGCTTTCGCCATACTTGCAGCCTGCAATCTCACATACGTGATCTCGAATTGCCTTAATAGTATCAACATCAAAAATTGAGTTCACATTCTGCATCATTGCAGCAAGTCTTTCAAGACCCATACCTGTATCAATATTTTTCTGCTCCAAAGGAGTATAAGTGCCGTCCTCATGACGTTCAAACTGTGTAAACACAAGATTCCAGAACTCCATATATCTGTCACAGTCACAGCCTACTGTACAATCCTGTTTTCCGCAGCCATACTCCTCGCCTCTGTCAAAATAAATCTCAGAACAAGGACCGCAAGGACCATCAATTCCAGCTTCCCAGAAATTATCTTCTTTACCCATACGAAAAATCTTTTCCATAGGAAGTCCGATTTTTTCATGCCAAATTTTCTCTGCCTCGTCATCATCTTCATAAACAGAAACAAAAAGTCGCTCTTCCGGCAGTTCCAGTACCTTAGTACAGAATTCCCACGCCCAAGAAATAGCTTCTTCCTTAAAATAATCGCCGAAAGACCAGTTTCCCAACATTTCAAAAAAAGTACCGTGACGTGCGGTTTTTCCCACGTTCTCAATATCTCCTGTACGGATACATTTCTGACAGTCAGCCATTCTTCTTTTAGGAGGTTCCTCCTGTCCTGTAAAGTAAGGTTTAAGCGGAGCCATACCGGCATTAATCAGCAAAAGACTGTTATCATTTCTTGGAACAAGAGGAAAGCTCTTTATGCACAAATGCTCCTTGCTTTCAAAGAACTTCAGATAAAGTTCTCTAAGTTCATTAAGACCCATCCATTTCATAATTAAAACTCCTTTAATATTTATTGCAACAAAAAAGTCCTCATCCCTAAACATGGGACGAAGACATTAGTTTCCGTGTTACCACCCAAATTACTGAACATCAAGCCGTTCAGTCACTCGAATCCTTTAACGCAGGAGATACGCCGCCGTTTTCACAGCGATACTCAGGTTAGCCACCGAGCTTTATGGAAAGACTTTCACCAGCCGTCTTTTCTCTGAACCATTCTCTCTCGGATAATTCCCTCAACGCATTTCAAATATCATTCATATTATAAACCTTAAAACTATTATTGTCAATAGGTTACATGATTTTTCCCATTTGAATTTTGCAATTTCTTATTCAAATAAGGGCTTGCCCGTTTTCAACGTGGCAAGGTCAGCTTCAGCTGAC
>CAMWVM010000034.1 GCA_947177715.1 uncultured Ruminococcus sp. | reverse complement strand
GTCAGCTGAAGCTGACCTTGCCACGTTGAAAACGGGCAAGCCCTTATTTGAAATATCAATAATTATTTCTTATATTAATGTAATAAAAAAGTTGTCAGGATTATGTTGCATTTCAAGATTTATTATGCTATAATGTGTTCAGATTTTTTGGAACGGAGATGTTGTTAATGCCAATACTATATAATGAAAAAGAGAAGAGTTTTAAGCTTAGGGCAAAAGATACTGACTATATGTTTAAAGTGGTTGACGAAGGATATCTTGCACACGTTTATTACGGAAATAAAGTACCTGATGAGGACTTAGAATATCTTCTGCGTCTTGATGAAAGTCCTTTTACTCCTGCAACAAACAATCGTGACAAGGCAAGTTTTATGGACTCGCTTCCGTTTGAGTATCCATGCTTTGGAATAGGAGATTATCGTGATCCTGCTTTTAAAATTCTTGATAAAGACGGGATGAGCACTTGTGATTTGAGGTATGTTTCTCATAAGATTTACGGTGGCAAGCCTAAACTGGAGGGGCTTCCTGCAACGTTTGCTACTGAGCAGTCGCCTGTTGAAACCCTTGAAATAACAATGGCAGACAAGCATGCTGGATTTGAAGCGATACTTATTTATACAGCTTTTGAAAATTTGGACGCTATTACACGTTCTGTTATTGTCAAAAATATTGGAGATAGTGCATGCACGCTTACAAGAGTACTTTCAGCTTGCGTTGATTTTGATACAGATAAATATGACATGATTACTCTAAATGGCTCATGGGCAAGAGAACGGCATATTGAGCGCTGTCGTTTACATATGGGAAAACAGCTGATTGATTCTGTGAGAGGCGAGTCATCTCACCAGAACAATCCTTTTACAGCACTGTGTGAATCCAATGCTGACGAGGATAACGGTGAAGTATTTGGATTTAATTTGGTATACTCAGGAAATTTTATGTCTGAGGCTGAGGTTACACAGCATAAAAAGACTCGTTTCCTTATGGGTATAAATCCTCTTGATTTTGGGTGGTATCTTGAGCCGGGAGAGGTTTTCTATGCTCCTGAGGTGGTAATGGTACACTCGGACAGCGGAATTGGTAAAATGTCAAGAACATTCCATGATTTATATAGAAATAATCTTATCAGAGGAGAATATAAGGACAAAAGACGTCCAATTCTCATAAATAACTGGGAAGCAACATATTTTAATTTTGATACTGAAAAGCTGATCGACATTGCGAGAGAAGCTTCAAAGCTCGGTATTGAAATGCTGGTAATGGACGATGGATGGTTTGGTCATAGAGATGCTGATAATTCCTCTTTAGGCGATTGGTTTGTTTACGAGAAGAAGCTCAAGGGCGGACTGAAATATCTTGTAGACGAAGTAAACAAACTTGGAATGAAATTTGGTATCTGGTTTGAGCCTGAAATGATATCACCAGATTCAGAGCTTTATAAAAAACACCCTGACTGGGCAATACAGGTGAAGGGCAGAGATTTAACCCTTTGCAGGGAGCAATATGTGCTTGATTATTCAAGAAAAGAAGTCAGAGATTATGTTTTTGGAATGATGAAAAACATTCTTGATTGTGCTAATATTGAATATATAAAGTGGGATATGAATAGGCAGCTTACTGAAGTTGGTTCTAATGCGTTGCCAGCTGCAAGACAGAGAGAGCTTTGGCACAGATATGTTCTTGGCGTTTATGAGCTTATGGATAGACTTACCACAGAGTATCCACATCTTCTTTTGGAAAACTGCTCAGGCGGCGGAGCAAGATTTGATGCAGGTATGCTTTATTATTCACCTCAGATTTGGTGTTCGGACGATACTGATGCAGTTGAGCGTTTAAAGATACAACACGGAACATCATTATGTTATCCATGTTCGGCAATGGGTGCACATGTTTCAGACTGTCCAAATCATACAGTGGGCAGAAACACGCCTTTCTCCACAAGGGGACATGTTGCTATGGTTGGCACGTTTGGTTATGAACTTGATGTAACCAAAATCCCTCAGGAAGACAGAGATATGATTCCTGCACAAATTGAAGAATTCAATAAATATAATGCTCTTGTCAGAACGGGAGATCAATACAGAATAGGCAACACATTTGAAGATATTGAGTGGGATGCATGGATGTTTGTTTCAAAGGATAAAAGTGAGGCTTTATTTGAATTTGTACAAATACTTGCACGTCCGAATGAGCGTTCAAGAAGAATCAAGCTCAAAGGTCTGGACGCTGATGCATATTATTATGAAGAATCAAAGCCAGATGAGAAGATATCAGGTGCGGCACTTATGAATGCAGGAATAAATATTGCAAAGATATGGAGTGCAGATAATCTTTGGGGCGACTTCCAGAGCAAGATATTACATTTTATTAAAGCATAGTAAAGCAACAGGGGCGAACGCAATGTTCGCCCCTATATTTTCCCCAAAAACTTCTTTTTAAAAATTTTTAATCTATTGTTGTTTTAATTTTGGGTAAATATATTAATAATTTGTAGTTTTATATTTAAAAAATTATAAAAATGCTTTTTATCTATTGACAGGCAGAATATAAAATGATATAATAGACAAGTCGATTGCGGCAGTGCTGGAATAGGCAGACAGGCACGTTTGAGGGGCGTGTGTCTTCGACGTACGGGTTCAAGTCCCGTTTGCCGCACCAATTAAAAAAGCCTTGAAACTACGACGTTTCAGGGCTTTTTTATTTTGCTTATTTTTAAATAATCGTGGTTTTATTTTTATACTGCGACGTATGGTGCGACATATGTACCTATAAATTAGGTACTGTATTAGATATTTCTACAGTATTATATGAAAGCCCCATACGTTCTCTTAATACTTCAATGTCGTTATGAACATAGGTTGTTTCGGTCACTTTGCTGTCGGAGTGTCCCAATAACCTACTTATCGTGTAAAGATCAACACCTTTTTCACGCAAAACAGTTCCATAAGTATGTCTTAACTCATGAGGTGATAAATAATCTATCTTAAGAACTTCGGACATTTCTTTCATGAAGTTTTTGTATTGTTTGTTAAATCCGTCAATAGACGTATATCCCCATTGTGTTTTACCAGCAAGAACAAATTGACTTTTGTGTGGTACACGTTGCAAATTTTTGCAGAATTCTTCGCTTATAGGGATTGTACGTAATGACGATCGTGTTTTTAATTCGCCGTCATTTGGTATGCCTTTAGTATCAGGTTCAATTGCTCTACGAACTGACAAGGTTTTATTTTCAAAATCTATATCGCTCCACATTAAGCCTAATAATTCTCCACGCCTTAATCCGGTATTTAAAATAATGTAAACTCCTAATCCTTTAGTTAATAAAGCTGTTTCTGCATAAGCTATGACTTTATCTGACTGTTTTTGGTTATATGCTTTTTTTATTTTAGCCGATTTATCGGAAGTATATGTGATGTTTCTGACAGGGTTTTTAATACAAAGATCATTGTATATTGCTTCTTCAAAAATAGAATAAAGAATGGATTTTTGACGCTTAAGGGTAATTGAAGAAAGATGCTTATGTTCGTTAAAATATCTTTGTATATCTATTTGTTTTATATTAGTAAGTTTTGCATCACCAAAAAACGGTATTAAATAATTTTCAACATTAGTTCTATATGTATAATTGTAGGTATGCTCTTTGCAGTTACCTTTTTTATATGTCTCAAGCCATTTTTTAGCCCAAACAGAGAATGAACTTTCTTTTGTAACATATACTTCCCCTGTTTGCTCTGCAACTTTTGTATTGATTATATATTCGTTAGCTTTTGCTTTAGCCGCCTCTTTGCTTGTCTTGCTGTAAAAGCTTTTACGGATTGGCTTACCATCAAAGGTATGCCCTATAGTTGCTTTATATTCATACATTCCGCTACTGTGGTGCGGTTTATCTTTTCTTGGTCGTCCCATATTTCCTCCTATTTCTTGACACTTTCATTTAAGTGTGATACAATAAAAGGGCAGAATCCGCCCTTTGTAGTGATTGGGTTGAGTTCGTTTGCCGTCTGTTTTTTGTGGTGATTAACAGGCGGCGTTTTATTGTTTTGTTGTAAGATTCTTAATAGTTTTATCAAAGTCAGCTGTGATTTTTTTGAGTTTTACCTACCATTGCACCATGCTGAGTGGTTGTTGCAATTTCTGCAATAACCACTTTTTTTATTAGCTCGCCGTCTTCAGAAGAATACTTTAAAAATCTTATTTCTTTCTTCTTTAATACGTTCTTTTTTTCTGTTTTTGCTATTCAAAATCAAGGGCAAGACACAATTCCTCAATTTTTTGTGAGGTATAATTAATTTCATTTTCTTTGTCAATTTTAACATTCCTAATGTACAAGATGATTCCGACTACAGCAGGTACAACAAAAATCTACAAGGTAAATAGTATACATAAAACTATTGTTGGGCATTTTTTTGATTCATAATTTTGTCACTCCTAATTGCCAATTATTTATTCTTTTATAGATAATGTTTCAAGGTAGTTCATTTCTTTTTCAAAACTTTCTTTATCTTCAGTTGTTATATTTTCGCCTTTACAAATTTTATCCCAATATGAAGTAATAACATCATGTGAACTTTGCAGAATTTTGAAATGCTCTACAGTAAAATCAGTCATAGTATCCATAAAACTGCTATCAGAATAAATAGACAGAGCAGATGTCATGTTATTTATCTGTTCGTCTTTTAACGCCTGAATAAGAGTGTCTAAAGTAGATATTAATAAATCTTTTTCACTGTTTGTCAATTTATCATCAGAAAGATATTCTTCGTTAAAGTACCGTAGATTAGTATAACATGTTTTTGTGTATTGTTGATCTTCAGTTAATTCTTTATCGTAATCGTCATCTAAACTGTTTGTATCATCATTTTGTGTATATGTATCTTTATAAGCATCTACAATATCACTTATCTTTGTACCACCATTATTAAATAACTCGCTTTCAATTGCTGCTACATCTTTTTCTAAATGTTTTTCGTGTAGTCCTGAATTATTTTTCACTGCTAAATAAAACCCAATAAAAATCATTACAATTGCTGCAACAACAGTAAGCGCAACTTTGATTCCTTTTCTATTCTTATTATCTGCATAGCAGTTATTTATAATTTGGTTTTCCAATACCGAATTAGTAACGGTCAAAGGTAGCTCTGACCCACATTTAGAGCAAAAATTTGCGTCGTCTGGATTTTCCGCACCACATTTAATACAATTCATACTCTGTCACTCCTTGATTGTCATATTTTTCATCTGATTTAGTTATGTCACAATAAAGTACTATATAAAATCATACTAATAAACATTGATATGATACCCAATACTATACAAATTGTTCCAGCACCTCTTTCGTCATCACGAGTCAAAAAAATTGCACCCATAATAAAACCAACAAAGGGAATTAGGAATGATAAAATATAATTAAGGAAATGAAAGTTTACATTTTGCTTTCTATCAGAAACATAATGGTAAGGTTTTTTATCTCCTTTAAACATTATTTCTCCGCAATATGGGCAATTATTTTTATTGCCAATTACCTTGTTACCGCAATAATTGCAATAACTGTATTTTTCTATATCTTCTACATCAACAAAACTATTACTTGGTATTGTGCAGTCGCATTCATTGCAATAAGGTTTATCACATCTTGAACTGCATACAGGACAAACATATTTTTTCATTAGATTTCCTCCTGTCACACTTTCCGACAATATTTAATAAATTTTGAACAATATTATAAATACGTTTACATTGTCGAATTATGGTGATATAATAATTTTTGGAAGTACAGGAGGATTCCTGTAATCCTTTAACCCCTATTTTCCTCATCAGTATTCGCGGTACTGGTGAGGTTTTTTATTTACTACATTTTATCACAAATTTAACTAAAAATCAACAGTTAAGCTAAAAGTGTGCTCATAACTCCTAATATATTATCTATCTCCTATGCAATCAGCGCAAGGTTCATATCCAACCTTTTCAAAATCTGTTGCTTTATTGCATTTGAAGTTTGAAAGTATTCACCCGTTTATTGACGGCAACGGCAGAACCGGCAGGCTTTTGCTAAACTTTGAACTTATGAAAAAAGGCTTTTTGCCTATTAATATTAAATTTATCGACAGAATTAAGTATTACGATTGTTTTGACGATTATAGAAAAAACGGTACTGCGGATATGCTTATGGACTTAATTGCCGATTATGAACGCCAAGAGCTTGAACGGTATATCAGCATTATTGAGAGCGAATAAAAACAAAACAGCAGGATTGAAATTAATCAGTCCTGCTATTATTATGCTTAATATAACTCTGATTTGTACGAGAATGCACTGTATGGCACTTCTATTGGGTGTTATGGGGTGTTATAGTCTTAAGTCAAAGCGTGTTAGAATTGATTTTGATAGATTTAAGAGGTTGGGCGGCTATTTTTGCACTTTAAATCAGTAAAACAAGCATCGCTTTGTTACACAAACTAACGGTTTTATATTGTTGAAAAATGTCAAGGTTAAATCATATATCCATGAACAGGGATATAAAAACTATTTGCAACGATCTTACAGGTAAATGGTCATTGTTTGGTGATTATTTTTATGAGATTTGATGAAATGTTATGCAACGTTATAAAATTTTGATTTCAAAAAATGGCGAAAGTACGTGCTTTATTGCATGATATGAAATGATGTGAAATGCTACTTTCCGAATTCAAGTCCTGTTTGCCGCACCAGATAAAGTTTAAGAGAATCATTATATCCATACAAATTATTTGGTAATTGTGGCTCCGATAAAGGCTCAATAGTTATTTTTTTAAGAATGCGTTTATCATTATCTCTTTTTTTATGAAAAAGCTGTGTTAGCTCTGATGAATCTTTAATCACATATAATTCTAAAGAAACTTTCCGAAATATCTGTCCTTTATTAGTAATATAAGGTGGTTCTGTTCCTTCTTCTATTTTTATTGATAAAATGATTTTATTTTGTGAAGATATAATTTTTTCACATCAAATACTGGAATTGGTGTAATAGAATCACGATAATAATACTTACATAATATTCTTGTAAATATAAAATAAGAAAATCTCAAGTTGCAATAATAGATAGTTATTAAATTAAATAATATATTACCTATATAAATAATATAAATTATATACAAAAATTTTAATAGTTACTTAAACGAATGGGTTAAATTGCTGAAACGATTACTAATCCGTTGACAAATGGAATTTTATAATGTATAATATGCCACATAATCATATTAATCATATAGGAATTATAGAATAAAGAAAGGGATATAAATTATGAGGAAAAATAAAATATTGGCATTAGCTTTGACAGGAATTTTTACCTTTTTATTTACTGCTTGTGGAATAAAAGATTCTGAAGAAAAAAATAGTATTAAAATTGCATATCTACCAATAACACACTCGCTTGCAGTGTTAGAAGAAGCTGAGGAGCTTGAAAAAAATTCTGATGGTGCAAAGGTTGAGTTGGTTAAATATGGTTCTTGGCCTGAGTTGCTTGACGCACTTAATTCTGGTAAGGTTGACGGAGCTTCTGTGCTTATAGAACTGGCAATGAAATCCAAGCAAGAAGGTGCTGGAATTAAGGCAGTCGCCCTTGGACATAAAGATGGTAATGTAATTGTGGTTTCTAATGAGATAGAAAAGATTGAAGATTTGAAGGGAAAAACATTTGCAATTCCTCATAGACAATCATCTCATAATATTTTACTTAATGATGCCCTTGCAAATGGTGGTCTTACAATTGAAGATATTAAAATTACTGAGCTTGCACCTACAGAAATGCCATCAGCTTTGGCAAGTGGACAAATAGATGGTTACTGTGTTGCAGAACCATTTGGTGCAATGGGAGTATCTTTAAAAGCAGGAAAAGTTTTATACTCTTCAGAAGAACTTTGGGAAGATTCACTTTGTTGTGGATTGGTGCTTACAGATAAATTTATAAACAACAAACCTCAAGACGCAAAAGATTTTGTAGATAACTATAAAAAAGCTGGGGCAAACCTTGATAAAGAAAAGGCTAAAAAAATAGCAAAAAAATATCTAAAGCAAAAAGATGATGTTCTTGATATTTCATTGCAGTGGATTTCATATGATGATTTGAATATAACAAAGGAAACCTATGATACCTTGGTTAAAAAAGTTAAGGATTATAAGCTTTCAGATAATCCACCAAGCTATGAAGACTTTGTAAAGAATGATTTATAAGGAAGCGTGAAGTGAATGAAGAAATTACTTTCATTTAAGAATGTTATAATTTCAATTGGGATATTAATAGGGCTTTGGCAGATTTTATTTATTGTTAGCGATTTTGATAGTGTATTGTTTCCATCACCTCTACAGGCATTTAATGCTTTAATAGAAATGTGCAATGATGGTACATTACTTAATAACATAGGCACAAGTATGTATAGATTTGGTGTTGGTTATGTAAGTTCTGTGGTAATAGCCATAGTTTTAGGGCTGATATTGGGTAGGATTCCTTCTGTTTTTAAATATATAAATCCAATGGTTCAGCTGTTAAGACCAATTTCGCCAACAGCATGGATGCCGTTTATCGTTCTTCTTTTTGGCATTGGAGATATTCCAGCCATTGTAATTATTTTTATTGCAGCATTTTTTCCTGTCCTTTTGTCTACTGTGGGGGCTGTAGGAAATATCGATCCAATTTATTATAAGGTTTCAAAAAATTTCGGAATAAAGCAACCTTATCTTATGTGGAAAGTGATTTTTCCAGCAGCTTTTCCTCAGATAGCAAATGGAATACACTTGGCTTTGGGAACAGCATGGATATTTCTTGTAGCAGGTGAGATGGTAGGTGCACAATCAGGTTTGGGCTATCAGATAATTGATGCAAGAAATAACATTAGAGCAGATGTACTTCTGGCAACTATACTTGTTATTGGTTTGATTGGACTTTTGCTTGATACACTTCTTAAATCTATTGAAAAGCAAATTCTGAAGTTATGGGGAGGTGCGTGATTTATGCAAATAGTAATAAAAGATGCAAGCAAAACATTTATACAAAATGGTAAAGAATTTACAGCTCTTGATAAAGTAAATCTTGAAATTGAAAAAGGCGAGTTTATTTGTTTGCTCGGTCCTTCGGGATGTGGAAAAAGTACACTTTTAAATGCTATTGCAGGTTTTGACCTGGTTAATCACGGAAGCATTAAAATTGATGATGTAGAGGTTACAAGGCCTACTGATAAAAATGTTACCATATTTCAGAATTACGGACTTCTCCCTTGGAGAACCGTTGAAAAAAACGTTCAGTTGGGACTTGAGTCTAAAAAGTTATCTAAAGAGGAACGTAAGGAAATTTCAGATAAATACATAGAATTAGTTGGATTGGATAAGTTCAAAAAATCTCATCCCAGACAGCTTTCAGGAGGTATGCAACAACGAGTGGCAATTGCAAGAGCATTAGTCGTTGACCCAGATATACTTTTTATGGACGAACCATTTGGTGCACTTGATGCTATAACACGAATGAAGCTTCAAGATGATATACTTGATATATGCCGTAAGGAAAACAAAACCATTATTTTTGTTACACATGATATAGAGGAAGCTGTTTATCTTGCTGACAGAATAGTTGTTATGACCCCTAATCCTGGAAAGGTAAAGAGCGTAGTGAAAGTTCCTCTTCACCATTTTCGTGACAGAACAAGTGGTAACTTTTTGCAGGTAAGAGATAAAATTTTCGAGCTATTTAATCTTAAATCTGATACTTATATTGAATATAATATTTAAGGAGATCTATTATGAGCCAACATCATCATAATCATAAACATACACATGAACATTGTCCTGCACACATACATTCACATCGTAATTTAATAGGCTTTGATGAACACGGTATACCTACTGTTACTTTAAAAGCTGATCATCAGGAGGAACAAGATAAAGATCCTCAGGCTTTTATAAAAGATTATATGAGTGCAGTAGCAGAGTATAGAAAGACTTTTCCATCTAAGCAAGATGTTATAGAAAATACTCCTGATCCTGCGGTTAGAGAAATGATTCTTAAAATGGAACAGCTCGGTGTAGATACAGCTTTTGATCGTTTTGATAAGCAAAAACCTCAGTGTAACTTTGGGCTTGCAGGAATATGCTGTAAGATATGCAATATGGGACCCTGTAGAATTACTGCTAAAGCTCCAAGAGGAGTATGTGGTGCAG
>CAMWVM010000033.1 GCA_947177715.1 uncultured Ruminococcus sp. | reverse complement strand
AAGGGGGCGGGTTAAATGACAAATATAAATATAAACAAAAAAATATGTTTTTCAGATGTTGTTAATCCGTCCGACTTTTGTGACTGATATTGTATGTGAAATTTTATTTTGCATTTTAATGACCTCTGAACGTGTGTTTCAGAGGTTTTTGTTTTTTTAGAGAGTAATGAGGAGGGAAGAAGATGAAATATTTTGATGTTTTGCCGCAAATGGTTGAAACAGAGCTGTTAAAGCGTGGAGTAATGACAGATGATCTTTTATATTGCGTGAAAGCCGACCTTGATGGTAATGGGAAATATATTGACGTTTATATAACCTTCACCAAAGAAACTGTAAGTGTTATTAAAGGATACGAAAAGTACGGTAAAATTACAAGAAAATCAAAAAGGAAAAATCTCATTGATTTCACAGTGTTTGAATATGATGAGTATGAAATCAGTAAAATTGAAAAAATGTATGTTGACCGATATGCGAATTCTGCAAGAGTTATGATAGAAGATAGTGCTGGAGAAGAATTTCCTATTGCAAGGTTTTCTATTGGTTATTCAGATAAGTTTGAGAAGTTTTGTCAAAGAGTAAACTGTGTTGCACATGATGAACCCATTGACGATTCGCTTCTTGAAGGCACTAAAACTCATTGTCCTATTTGCGGAGAGCCTTTTCCTGACCCTAATCGTCCAGTTTGTCCGAGATGTGTGGATAGACGGTCAGTTTTTAAGCGCCTTCTGACAATGTTCAAGGAGTTTAAAACGGCGGTTATACTTATTCTGATTACAATAATACTTAGCAATATATTTGCGGTAATTGCACCTGTTTTCGGTTCTCAAATGCTGTATGATGATGTGCTTGCTGAAGGCGGTAAGTATTATGGAAAAATATTAATGATTGTAATGCTTATTGTAGCGATAAATATTTGCGGACTTATTTTGAGGATGGTGTCCGGCGTGATAACATCAAAGATTGTGCCTGTTGTTACTCACAGATTGAGATTAAAAATATTTTCATCTATGCAGCATCTTTCACTGGACTTTTTTACCGGAAAGCAAACAGGTTCTCTCATGTCAAGAGTTGATAGGGACAGCGAGAATATATATTGGTTTTTTACGGATATAATGCCTTACGGTATCACAAATATAGTTAAAATTTTAGGCATAGCTGGCATTATGATTTATATTTCTCCGATTTTGTCCTGCGGAATTATTCTTACAATTACGGTTATTGAGATTATACAGCATAGGTTTTATAAGAATCAGCGCAAGCTTTATAGAAAATTTGACGTTGCAATGCGTTCAGCTAATTCTGTTTTGTCGGATGTAATGAACGGTCAGCGTGTTGTAAAATCTTTTGCAAAAGAAAAGAATGAAATAGAGCGTTATAAAATTAAAAATATGGACGTATTTGCAATCAACTTAAAAATAAATTCCAGAATAGCAAATACGATTCCTGTTATCTGGACTTTTTACCGAACGGTAAATAAGCTTGTATTCTGTCTTGGTGCGTTTCTTGTAATTAAGGGACATATACTTTTCGGTGCACTGTCAGCATTAGTAACTTATACTGAAATGGCAGGCGAACCAATAAACTTTTTCACATGGATTGGTGACCGATGGGCAAGATGTATGGACGCTGCTTCAAGAATGTTTGAAATAATGGACTCATCTGCTACTGTTAAAGAGTCTGAAAATCCTGTTAAAATCGGCAATATGAAAGGCGATATTGAGCTTAGAAATATTTCATTTGAGTATGAAGCCGGACACCCAGTTATAAAAAATGTGTCGTTTAAAGTCAATGCAGGTCAGATGTTCGGAATTGTGGGCAAAACCGGAGCAGGAAAGTCAACTATAATTAATTTGATTGCTCGTCTATATGATGTCACCGGCGGAGAAATTTTGATTGATGACGTCCCCATAAGGCAGATATCTTTTGAAGACCTGAGAAGAAATATTGGTATCGTTTCGCAGGAAACATATCTTTTCATGGGCTCAATAGCCGATAATATCAGATATGCAAATCCTGATGTTTCAATGGAAGAAGTCATAGAGGCTGCGAAATCTGCTAACGCTCATGAGTTTATAACTAAACTGCCTGATAGCTACAATACAATCGTGGGAGAGGGAGGAGTATCTCTTTCAGGAGGGGAAAAGCAAAGAATCTCTATTGCAAGAGCAATAATTCAAAAGCCTAATATACTTATTCTTGACGAAGCAACAGCGTCTATGGATACACGTACAGAGCGTAAAATACAAGCGGCTATTGATTCTCTCAAACAGGGAAGAACGATTATTTCTATTGCTCACCGTTTGTCGACATTGCGTGACGCAGATATGCTGTGTGTTATTGAGAATGGTGAAATGAAAGAAATGGGTACGCACGATGAACTTATACTCAAAAAAGGAAAGTATTTTGAACTTTATAAATTACAGTCTGACGCTTTGCAATTTATTCAAGAGTAACAGATTCAAAGAAACAGGAGAAAAATATGATATACTATCAGGACGACAAATATCTTATACGTACTATGAATGAGAGTGATCCTGCGATATTTGCCGCAGAAGAAACAGCGCAGGGCTGGCATTCGACGACGGAAAAATTTAAAATGCGTTTGCGTCATCAAAGCGATGGAATATGTATTCCGATAGTTGCTGAATTTAATGGTCACCCTGCGGGATATATTAACGTTTATCCTGACTGCAAATGGGGTGCGTTCGGCGGTATGGGCTACCCTGAAATTGTAGATTTCGGCGTGCTTGAAAAATATCGTAGAAAAGGTATAGGTTCAAAGCTTATGGATATTGCCGAGCAAATTGCCGGAGGGTACGCCGATACGGTTTATCTGGGTGTCGGACTTCACAGCGGATATGGCAGTGCGCAAAGAATGTATGTTAAAAGAGGATATATACCCGACGGTTCGGGAGTTTGGTATAATGATAAAGTTCTTGCTCAGAATGAAGAATGTAAAAATGATGATGAATTGAATTTATATTTATCAAAAAAATTAAAATAAGGAGTGTGAATTCATGATAGAAGAAATTTACGATGTTGACAAGCTTAATATTCTTGACTGTTCAAAGTTAAAGTTTACTAAAGAAAACAGCGGTTATCTTACTCTTGACTTTGGCGGCAGGATTTATCATAAGATAAATCCGACAAGGCTGATTCCTTTTGATTCAAAAAATAAATTCATCAGCATTTCCTATGAAAATGATGAAAAAGAATTCCGTGAAATCGGAGTTATAAAAGATATTAAAGAAATGTCTGAAGAGCAGTTTAAGCTTATAGATACATATCTTGAATATAAATACTATATGCCTGAAATATTAAAAATCTATTCGATCAAGGATAACATGAGAGGTTCTATATTCGTTAAATCTGACACGACATCAGGAGGAAAGACAATATGTGTGAAGGATTGGTATCAGAATTTTAAACTGTTTAACGGAAGTTATCTTTATGTCGTTGATGCTGACGGGAATAAGTATTTCTGTCCCGATGTCAACAAACTTGATAAAAAGAGTCTACAGGTTCTCGAAATGTTTACTTAAGATAAATATAATAAAATGAAAGGAGCTGAGAAAAAATGAATTTATGCCTTTCAAAGCCTGAAAATGCAGATGAAAACATAGTCTATTCGCTGCCTTTTAATCTGACGAGAAATGCAGTGAAAATCAACGGACATTTTTGTGTGTCCAAAGAAAAAATATTTGTTTACACAGATAATAAATTACAAAGCGAATATTTTATCAGAGAATTCTGTGAGATCATCTGTCAGCAGCAGGTGGGTTCCTCAATGGTGCAGGGTATCACCAAAAACGGAGAAACTGTTTATATCTGCGGTTTTTCACAGGAGTTTTTTATTAGATTTGCAGAGCTTTGTAAAATTATTGATTATTATATCAGAACAGGAGAGTTTATAACAGAAACAGATGATGACGAACCAACCTGTATGAAATGTGGAATGCCTTTAGAAGGAGCGAAAGAGTGTCCTTATTGTTCAAAAAAGAGCAGGACAATGCTCAAGCTTATTAAGCGGATTGCACCTTATAAACGTTTTTTTGCAGCGGCGGTTATCTGTACAATTATGTCTGAACTTATATGGGTTCTTATGCCCTATTTGACAAGGCTTATAATTGACGACTATGTTACTCCCAAATCCTATCAGTGGACTGGATTTACCTCAATAACTGCTTCTATAGTTGTTTTACTGATTATTGCCGGAATATTGGAATATATAAATATGAAATGCAGTTTCAAAGTTGCTTTGAATATGGGAAAAGATTTGCGTCAGGATGTTTTTAAAAAATCGCAATCCCTTTCAATGTCCTCAATTTCAAAAAAGACAGCAGGAGAAATGATAAAACGTATTTCTAACGATGCGGCAAAGCTTGAAGATTTTGTAACTGCTAACGGAAAAGATGCTATAGTAAAGATTTTATCACTTGTAATTATAGTAGTACTTTTGTTTGTTATGGATTGGCGGCTTGCTTTAATGACGGTTATTCCTGTACCTTTGGTTTTCTATATCACGGATAAATTGTTTCAGAAAATGGCTGTTTGTTATACAATGGTGTGGAGGAACATGGCAGCTCACAGTTCAGTTCTTCATGACATCCTTAACGGAATTCGTGTTGTTAAATCTTATGGCAATGAAGTAAGAGAAATTCAAAAGTATGCAGAATGCTCGGAAAAGTGGGCAAAGAGTGCCGTAAGAGGAGAAATGATGTGGTGGCTAACTATTCCTGTTGCTGAGTTCATTCTTACAATAGGTAATTTCTTTGTATTATATTTTGGCGGAAGAATGATTCTTGACAATGAAATGTCGCTTGGTGCTTTGGTGCAGTTTACAACTTATGTTGCAATGCTGTATGAGCCGATACGTTGGCTGATTCAGATTCCGAGAAATTTAGCAGACACAACGGTATCTGCCGGAAAGGTATTTGAAATTCTTGAAGAAGAAACTGATATAAAAGATAGTGAAAATCCTGTATCTTTGGATATCAAGGGTAAAATAGAATTTGACGACGTCTATTTTGGATATAAGGTTTATAACCCTGTTTTAAAAGGTATAAGCTGTGCCATCAACGAGGGTGAAATGATTGGAATTGTGGGTCACTCCGGCGTTGGAAAGTCTACCATGATTAATCTCATTTTAAGGTTATATGATTGTACTCAAGGCGAAATCCGCATTGATGGAGTCAATATAAAAAATCTTTCGCAGGAAAGTCTTAGAAGTCAGGTCGGTGTAGTGCTTCAGGAAACATTTCTTTTTGATGGAAGTGTACTTGAGAATATTGCATATTCTAAACCTAATGCATCATTTGAAGAAATAGTTAAAGCAGCTAAAATTGCCAATGCTCATGATTTTATTACAAAGCTGCCTGACGGATATAATACGAGAGTAGGCAATAAAGGTTATCAGCTGTCAGGAGGAGAACGTCAAAGAATTGCAATAGCGAGGGCAATTCTGCATAATCCTAAAGTCATAATTCTTGATGAAGCAACAGCATCTCTTGATACAAAAACTGAAAAGCAAATTCAGGATGCTCTTGGAAAGCTTACAAAGGGAAGAACTACAATCGCCATCGCTCATAGGCTTTCTACATTAAGCAGTGCAGACAGACTGATTGTACTTGACAAAGGAAAGCTTGCAGAGTTTGGAACGCATGAAGAACTCATGAAAGCCAAAGGAGTATATTATAAACTTGTTATGGCTCAGCGTCAAACTACAAAAATGAAAAAGGCAGTTGTCAATGTATAAAATATATAAAAGGGTACAGATTATTCTGTACCCTTTTATTATATCTGTTTTGCAATTAAATCAGCTATTTTTAAATCATGTGATGTGGTGATTTTCATATTAATAACATCACCTTTAACAATATGAATAGGAAGTCCTTTCATTGTGAAAATAGAGCAAGTGTCAGTAAGCTTTTCCTTTTCAGATTCAGTTAATGATTTATAGGCGTTTTTTAGTTTTAAAATATTAAAGCTCTGAGGAGTTTGAGCTTGAAACATTTCCTGTCTGGGTGAAACCTCAGACACGATATTCCCGTCTTGTGAACGGATAATCGTATCCACAGCAGATATATATGTGCCGCAGGCGCCATATTTTAATGCAGTTTCAATGTTATTATTGATAATTTCCGGAGTAACAAAAGGTCTTACTCCGTCATGGGTAAGGATAATATCGCTATCGTTAATGCCATGTTCATTAACAATTAAATCAATTATATTAAAAACAGTCGAATTTCTATCAATTCCGCCTTTAACTATAGAAATTTGGGAATTGTCCAGATTATATTCATTAATAATTTTTTGGGTATATTGAATCCATTCGGGGTGAACTCCTAAATAAATCTTTTCAATGCGTTTATTTTCAAGAAACTTTGTAATCGTATGAATTATAATTGGCTTTTCTCCAATTTTTAAAAATTGCTTAGGAATGTCAGCTCCCATTCTTGTACCGGTGCCTCCTGCAACAATGCCTGCAAATATCATGAGCAAATAGTCCTTTCAAAAAAGCCCTTCGACTTTATCGAAGAGCTTTTTGCTTATTATTTATGATTGTAATCTTCAAGAAGTGCTTTGATTTTTTGATGAGGATCAATAATATTTGAAATTGATTGATCGTGATTAAGGGATGCAATGAAGTAAGCGATATATTTAGCACAGTCAACCTCATAGAACCAAGGTCTTGACAGAAGTTCAGGAGATCTGTATGTGAGGTTTGTACCAAACACACCGTCAATTATACCGTTCGCATATGCTTTATCAAATGATTCAAGACCGTTAGTGAATATTGCATAAGTTGCATAACAGTAAATTTTATTAGCCTTACGTTTTTTTAGTTCTACAGCAATGTCAAGCATAGATTCGCCGGAAGAAATAATGTCATCAGCAATAAATACATCTTTTCCTGTAACATCATTTCCCATATATTCGTGAGCTACGATTGGGTTTCTTCCGTTTACTATAGTAGAATAATCACGGCGCTTGTAGAACATACCTAAATCAACACCGAGAACAGAAGCATAATACATATTTCTGTTAATAGCTCCTTCATCGGGTGATACAATCATAAAGTGCTGTTTATCAGGTCTGAAATCATCAAGATTTTTGAACATTGCCTTAAGAACCTGATATGAAGGAATAATGTTATCAAATCCCATGAGAGGAACAGCGTTCTGTACTCTTGGATCATGAGCGTCAAAAGTTAGAACATTTGAAACTCCCATAGCCTGAAGTTCCTGCAAAGCAACTGCACAGTCAAGTGATTCTCTGTAATTTCTTCTATGCTGTCTTCCGCCGTAAAGTGAAGGCATGATAATATTGATTCGGTGAGCTTTACCGCTTGCAGCTTGAATGATTCTTTTAAGATCTTGATAATGGTCGTCAGGTGACATCCAGTTCTCATGGCCAAAATAATCATAGGTAACACTATAGTTGCCCATATCACATAGGATAAACAAATCATTTCCTCTTACTGTCTGCTTAATAAGGCCCTTGCTGTCGCCTGATGAAAATCTTGGACAATTTGCTTCAACAAGAAAAGTGTCCTTAAAATATTCTCTTTCATTAGACCATTTTGTAAGGTAGCTGTTTACCTTTTCACCTAAATCCTTAGCGCCCTCCATGGCAATAAGGCCAAGCGGTGCAACTCTTGAACTGTTGTCAAACAAAATCTTTTCAGCACTTCCCATTTTACGTCCTCCGTTATACTTATTTTAAATTAATATAAAATAATCGCACTTTTATACGAATATTATACTTTATTTTTTGTTATTTTACAATAGTTTTTCACAATTTTCTTGTGTTTCATGTTTTTTAACAAAAAAACAACATCATTTAAAAGCTATTTTTACATATAAATAAAACTTGACACACAAAAAAACGGTTGAGATGTAATGTGGAAAATTAGTATAATGTCTTGCGTTTTTATCTGAAATGGTATATAATAAAATTGTATAAGTATATTTAAATGATTTTAAATTACACTAACTGATTGATTATGAAATAATATTCAATTAGAGAAATGAGGACATTTATGACTAAAGCACAACGTTTTTTTTCTGATATTAAAGATAAGAGAGTGGCATTTATAGGAACTGGTGTAAGCCACCTTGAACTTATTAAAGTTTTTTTGACAAAAGGTATAAATGTTGTAGTCTGCGATAAAAAGGACGAAGATCATTTTGATGAAAATATTTATGAGGAGCTTGCTGCAAAGGGTGCAGATTTCTCTCTCGGTGAAAATTATCTTGATGAAATATTTAACTGTGATATAGTTTTCAGAACACCCGGTATGTATTATAATAACGAAGTACTTACAAAAGCAAGAAAACAAGGAATTGTAATAACATCTGAAATGGAAGTCTTTTTTGACCTTTGTCCATGTAAAATATACGGTGTAACAGGTTCTGACGGAAAAACTACTTCAACGACGCTGATTAGTGAGTTTTTGAAATCAGAAGGAAAAAGAGTTCACCTTGGTGGAAATATCGGCAAGGCTCTGCTACCTTTGGTTGAAACAATGGCTGAAACTGATGTTGCGGTTGTTGAGCTTTCAAGTTTCCAGCTTATCTCAATGAGGAAATCTCCTGATGTTGCTGTTATAACTAATATTTCTCCCAATCACCTTGATGTTCATGGTACTATGGACGAGTATATTGACGCAAAATGTAATCTGATCAACCATCAGAATGCTTTTTCAAGAACTGTGCTTAATTATGATAATGAAGAAACAAGGAAGCTTTCTGATAAAGTCAGAGGAAAATTAGTTAATTTCTCTTTGACCAATCAGGTCGAAACGGGAAGTTTTCTTAGAGAAGACGGAATACTTTGTTATAGAGAAAATGATGTAACAACAGAAATTATTCATAAAGATGAAATCAGAATACCGGGAATTCATAATGTGGATAACTATCTTACTGCTATTGCCGCAGTATGGGGAAATGTTTCTGTAGAAAGCATAGTAAAAGTTGCTAAGAATTTTGGCGGAGTTGAACATAGAATAGAGTTTGTCCGTGAAGTTGACGGAGTTCGTTGGTATAACGATTCTATAGCCACAAGTCCTACAAGAGTTATTGCTGGTCTTAATTCATTTAACTGCAAAATCATAGTTATTGCTGGCGGATATGATAAAAAGATACCGTTTGAACCTTTGGCAAAGCCTGTTAATGAACGAGTTAAAACTTTGATTCTTATGGGTGCAACGGCAGACAAAATTGAAAAGGCTGTTACTGAGTGTCCATATTACCCTGACAGCGGATTGAAAATTGTTCATGTTAAATCAATGGAAGAAGCAGTTTCTACTGCAAATAAGCTTTCCGTTGACGGCGATATTGTAAGTCTTTCTCCTGCTTGTGCAAGCTTTGATATGTATCCTATGTTTGAAGCAAGGGGCAATCACTTCAAAAAATTAGTTAATGAACTTTAATTAGAAATATCAAATTTTTGAGGTATTAAATTTAATGAATATTGAAAATATATTATCACAACTTGTTGATGAAAACGGAATTTCCGGAAATGAGTATCCGGTGTCAAAAAAAGCTGCTGAAATTTTAAAAGAATATTTGGATGTCCAAATTGATGAATTTGGTAATGTTTATGGCACTTCAAAAGATTATAGTAAAAATAAAAAAACATTATTGCTTGACGCTCACATTGATGAGATTGGGATGATCGTAACATATATAACTGATGACGGTTTCTTAAAGGTTTCTTCATGCGGCGGGATTGATACAAGATTACTGCTTGCTCAGGAAGTGGATGTTTTATGTAAACAAAGAATAAAAGGAGTTATAACTTCTACACCTCCACACCTTGAGAAGGATAGCTCAAAAGCTCCTGAAATTGACGAAATATATGTTGACATTGGAATGTCAAAAGAAAATGCCGAAAAAGTTGTTTCATTAGGCGATAGGATATTTATAAACAATTCTCTTGCTTACCTTAAAAATGATTTTGTTACAGCAAAATCTCTCGACGACAGAAGCGGAATCGCAGCTATTATCTATTGCCTTGATTTGCTGAAGGATAAGCAAACCCAATATAACATTAAGGTCTTGTTTTCAGTTCAGGAAGAAGTGGGGGAAAGGGGAGCAAAAATCGGCGCATATAATATTGATGCAGATATGGCTGTTGCCGTAGATGTGTCTTTTGCAAGAACGAACGGTGAATCTGCGGATAAATGCGGAGAGATATCTAAAGGTCCGATGATCGGAATTGCACCTTCGCTTTCCAGAGAAATGTCTGATTTGTTTATTGAAACTGCTAAGAAAAATCATATTCCATATCAAATTGAGGTCATGAATGGAAAAACTGGTACAAATGCCGATACTATCGGAATTACCAAAAGCGGTGTAAAAACATGTACTATTTCTATTCCTTTGAAATATATGCATACTCCAGTTGAATCGGTGAGTATTTCCGATGTGAAAAATATAGGTAAACTGCTTGCAAAATTCTGTGAATTGGAGGATGTTGAATGCTGAATCATTTGAAAAATCTTTGTAATATTAATGGAGTTTCCGGTGACGAGGGAAAAGTCAGAGATTATATTTGTTCTCAGATTGATGGGAAGGCAGAATATAAAATTGATAATCTCGGTAATGTTATTGCATTTAAAAAAGGAAAACATACTCCTGAATTTAAGATTATGATATCAGCGCATATGGATGAGGTAGGGGC
>CAMWVM010000032.1 GCA_947177715.1 uncultured Ruminococcus sp. | reverse complement strand
CAATAATATTTGTATAAAAAATGCGGACATCTCCGCAAATTAATTATATAATTCAGCTTGTGGGTGCAAGTTATATTAAAATGCACCCGCCTTAGCTAAACATTTGGCGGACAGGGTGGGATTCGAACCCACGGTACGTTGCCGTATCACCGGTTTTCAAGACCGGCTCCTTAAACCACTCGGACACCTGTCCATAATGTCAGATAATGTGCTGAACATTTACGACTTAATTATTCTATCATATTTTTATTTATTTGTCAAGCCTTTTTATAAAAAAAGTCTACAGAAGATAAATTTATCTTCTGTAGCCATTTTATTTGTGAGCAGTTACATAATAATTTCCAGTATTGTCCGCAGATATATTACAGCTTTTAAAACCTTTTGGAAGCGTCAAATCGGTATCGGTCTGACGAGAAATAATGTAGTCACCATATTCGTAAAATTTACCCTCTTCATATAAGTCAGCGTATTCTTCAAGAGTAATTCCCTTTTTGTAAATTATTTCAGCATGAGGAATGCCTACATAACGAATATGCCATGGCTCAAAATCTATGCCCGTGATATCGCTTTTTAACATGGGATATCTGATTATAAATCCGTATTTCCAGCATTCTGAGTTTACATATTGCCCTGTCTCGCTTTTTAAAAAGCCATAACCGGCATAATTATTTACATAAACGTCTAAAGCTAACCCGGTTTGATGTTCGCTTGCTCCCGGTATTTCGGCAGTTGAACCTCCCTGATTATTATATAGCTCCAACTGTTCTTCAGCGGTTCTGTATCCTGACATAATATATAAGTTTTCACCAAACTTGTTAAAAACGTCATCTGAAAGACTTTTAAACGCCTTTGTCATACAGCTGTTCATTTTTAATCCGTCTTCGTTATAATCCGTAAGATCTGCAGTGAAGTTTGCAGGAATAGTGTTGTTTTTGTTTACAAGCATAAGACTTTGATCTTCGCTTATATTTTCAATATCTTTTTCTGCTAAGATTTTGTATGACATGGTTTGCAGTTCATCGGTATCTGACAAGCTTACATCAGAACTGTGGAATGAAGCAGTAACTATTGAACTAAGCATATACAGCGTATTCTTCAAGAGTAATTCCCTTTTTGTAAATTATTTCAGCATGAGGAATGCCTACATAACGAATATGCCATGGCTCAAAATCTATGCCCGTGATATCGCTTTTTAACATGGGATATCTGATTATAAATCCGTATTTCCAGCATTCTGAGTTTACATATTGCCCTGTCTCGCTTTTTAAAAAGCCATAACCGGCATAATTATTTACATAAACGTCTAAAGCTAACCCGGTTTGATGTTCGCTTGCTCCCGGTATTTCGGCAGTTGAACCTCCCTGATTATTATATAGCTCCAACTGTTCTTCAGCGGTTCTGTATCCTGACATAATATATAAGTTTTCACCAAACTTGTTAAAAACGTCATCTGAAAGACTTTTAAACGCCTTTGTCATACAGCTGTTCATTTTTAATCCGTCTTCGTTATAATCCGTAAGATCTGCAGTGAAGTTTGCAGGAATAGTGTTGTTTTTGTTTACAAGCATAAGACTTTGATCTTCGCTTATATTTTCAATATCTTTTTCTGCTAAGATTTTGTATGACATGGTTTGCAGTTCATCGGTATCTGACAAGCTTACATCAGAACTGTGGAATGAAGCAGTAACTATTGAACTAAGCATATACTTCCAGTCTGGCTTTATATGAAATAAACATAAAGTCATAGTTACCATAATACCAATCACTGCAATAGTAATCAGAATTTTATCTTTCTTTGTTGCTTTTTTCATTTGTTGTCTCTCTTTCTTTTCTATATATCTGTTATTTGTTATTTAACGGCATTTTTAATATTGCCTTGAAAACATCACCGTCAAGCTCTATTTTGAACGTTCCTCCGCAGGCTTCTGTAAAGCTTTTTGCAATGGATAATCCTAAACCGCTTCCTCCGTCAGTTCTGGATTTATCTCCTCTGGCAAAACGTTCTGTGATTTCTTCAGGAGAAAAATTCATTTCATAGCTTGCTGTGTTTTTAACGGTGAGAATCATGCTGGTTTCATCTCGATCAAGCTTGAGGAAAATCCTTGTGCCATCCATTGAATAATTAAGAGCGTTGTCAATGAGATTCTGAAAAACTCTGTAAATCTTGTTTCCGTCAGCCTTAATTACTGCTGAGTCGCAAAGGATTTCTGTTTTTAAATTTTTGCCGCTGTTTGTTATTTTATCCTCATTATCACCTAAAACTTGTTTTAACAGAATTACTCCATCAATTTCTTCAAGCTCTACATCAATTCCGCTTGTAGCTTTAGCAAGTGAAAATACATCTGATACAATGTTTTTCAGTTTTTGAGATTTAATATCGAGTATGTTTACATAATCTCTTGCCGCATCAGATAAATCCTCCTTTTTGAGCAGATCAATATAGCTTATTATGGACGTCAAAGGAGTTTTTAAATCATGAGATACATTAGTTACAAGTTCAATTTTCATTCTTTCAGATTGAACCTGTTTTTCAACGTTTTCCTTTACATTTTCAGAAATACTCATTAATCGTTTTGAATCTTCGTATATAATAGAGTATTCGCTTATTTCATCTGTTATATCCTCATCATTGCTCAGCTGTTCTATCTGACTGCAAAGAGTGTTAATATCACTGAAGCCTTTGAAAAGAGTAATCAAGAACCAAATTGAATAAATAAAATAGATAAGACAAAGTATTCCGTAAAAAGCGGGCAATATGGTACCATATGCCGACAAGGACATAAAGAATAATATTATCATTACAACAGTAACTGCTATGAAAATCCATGTGATTGTATATAGCTTTTGTCCTATTGTCTTTTTGTTAAACAGTACAAAAAGTTTAGTATTGATGATATGTCTTTTGATAAATGCTGTTAGCTTTTTGGCAATCCGCAGGCAAAGGCTGTCCTGAATGAATGTTTTGGACTTGAATTTAGAAATAAGCCCCATTGCCAGTCCTGCACATAAGCTGAAGCATATGCTGAAAGCAATGCAGGATATAAATTCTATATATTTAGTATCTGAGGTTATAAAATATTTTATAAATCTACTGAATTCCGGGCTTCCTAAAAGAAAAGTGGTTGATAATATCATTAAGATCAGGCAAATTATCTGAACTTCAGAATACCACTTCCCAAACAAAACAGAATATCCCCATTTTTTCTTCTCACAAGCATTGTAACCGCAGACTACAGCAAGATAAACACATAATATACAAAGGATTATGCAGCAGGAGATCAGGCTTAATATAACATGCTTATAGTCGTCTTCAATGCCTTTAAAAGTAGCATTGAGTTTTTCGGTTTGTTCAGGCTTGGGAGCAAAAAAGATTGATATTGGATTATCGTCATAAATGGTGAATTCATATCCGTCAAGATCATCAATATAGTAATCTTCATCACTACCATATGCATCTCTTTCAAATTCGTCGTAACTGTATAATCTATCATCTATGTTGTGTAAAACATTATAATCGGAAATATAACTGAATTTTTTATCTTTTTTTGTACTATCATAAAATTCTACATCATTATAGCCATAGTATTGAAAAATAAACCTTCCCAGATTATCAAAGCCTGACGCACCAACCGGAAATTCTGAACCATCAGAGTTTTCAAAATAATAACCATACCGTTGAAAAATATCTGTAAAATTTAACCTAACATAATAACTGTAATCTGAAGAAGGCAGATCTGTCAGAATATTATTTTGAGTTCTGATGCAGTAATTGTCATATTGATCCATTAAATCATATACTAATTCCTTGATATCTGTTTCTTTATTAACATTTAGGTTTTCAATATTAGTTAAATATTTGTCATCAAAGGCAACAAAAAAGTCCCAAAAGTCACTGTCAATTTCGCACTTTCCATTTTTATTGTACTTTACATCAAGCTTGTAGTTGTTCTTCATTTCTTGAGTATAGTTAAGAAAAGTGGAATCGCTTAATTTGAAGTTATAATTATTGTCGGTGTTTCTCAAATAAAAAGATGAGGTTATGCACATAGCTTCATAAAAAGACAACTTTTTAATAGAGAATTCATAGCTGTCCATATAATCGTGAAGATATAATCCCTCACTGGTGTAAGGGTAAGTGTTTTTCATATTTGCAAATCTTATGCCGAGAAGATATATTATTGCTGTAAGCACACAAACAATTCCACAGACAACAGTTCTTACTTTTCTGTTCAGTAAAAAATTTTTTATTCTTTTGGGTTTATTTACTTTATCAACACTTTTCAATTTTGTATCCAATTCCCCACACCACCTTTAGATATTTAGGTTCTTTCGGATTAATTTCAATCTTTTCTCTTATATGTCTAATGTGAACCATAACTGTATTTTCAACTGAGAAAGCGTCTTCGTTCCATACCTTTGAATAGATTTCCTCAGATGAAAAAACACGTCCTGCATTTCTCATAAGAAGTTCAAGAATTTTAAGTTCGGTTGCCGTTAGCTTTACAGGCTCGCCGTCAACCTCCAGCGTTTTGGCAGAGGTATCAAGAGCAAGCCCTCCTATTTTAATTACATCGGATTTTGTTGTGTCTGCTGAACCGAGCTGAAGATATCTTCTTAAATTTGATTTGACTCTTGCTACAAGCTCAATAGGGTTATATGGTTTTGTAATATAATCGTCTGCACCCATTGAAAGTCCAAGCACCTTGTCTGTATCTTCCGACTTTGCAGACAGAACAATGATAGGAATATTTCTTGTGGCACGAATTTTCATCATTGCAGAAAGTCCGTCAAGCTTTGGCATCATAATGTCAATGAGAATAAGACTTATACTGTTGTTGGTGGCAAGCTTATCAAGGGCGTCCATCCCGTCATAAGCCTTTATAACGCTGTAACCTTCAAGTTCCAGCAGCTTTGCAATAGCCCCTACGATATCTTTATCATCATCAACAACTAAAATGTATGAGTTTTCTTCCATTGTTCATCAATCCTCTCTGACAGCAAATTGTATAACTCTTTGCTGTAATTAAATTATATATTATATTCTTTAAGCATTAGCTAATATATTTCTTAATTTTTTCTTATTATGCCTTCAATGTAAAGACATACATTTATTATAAAACGGTGAGAAAAATATGTCAAGGGAATGAATTTCAAGGGTTTAACAATCTGTATCAACATTGACAAAGATTTAGCGACATGATATAATACTTTTAAATAAAAGCGTTTATTTACGTTTAATATGGGGGTTTCTAATGACTAAAGTGAAAAAAATCAGAGCTAAAAATGGTAAAGTTGAAGCATTGAGATTTGTCTTTTGTATTTCTGTTTTGTTATTTCATGCTCAAAAATATATAGTTGGAGAGGTTTCATTAAATAATGGAATCCATTTATCGTTATTTCCCCATGGAGCCATGGGTGTTGAATTTTTCTTTATCCTATCTGGATTTTTTATGGCAAAATCAATATATAAATCTAAATATGCTGCAAAGTTAGACGATGAAAATGATGAGATAAGTTTGAGTAAGAATAGCTTGAACTTTTTGAAGAAAAAATATCTTTCCATTTTTCCTCAGCATACAGTGGCGTTTGTTTTTGCTTTTATAAGCCTTGCTTTGTTAAATAACTTTGGAATTAAAGAAATAATAGTAAAAGGCTTTGACAGTATTCCTAATTTTCTTTTAATACAAATGTCGGGAATTAACTTTACCAATCCCAATCATATTGAATGGTATATTTCTTGTATGCTTATTGCAATGGCAATAATTTATCCGATTTGCCGTAAATACTATTATAACTTTACTCGATGTGTTGCTCCTATTTCAGCTTTGTTAATATTAGGCTACATGATTTACACTACAAATTCACTTACAGGTGTTACCGCTTGGACGGGACTGTGTTATAAATCACTACTTCGAGCTATTGCTGAAATTGCATTAGGTACAACAGCTTTTGAATTAAGCAGATATTGGGGCGAAAGGGAATATGACCAAAAACATCGTATTGCTTTTACTATAATTGAACTAATCTGTTTTGCCGGAACGATGATGTATATTTTAATGACATTCAAAAGAAAATATGAGGTTTATACAATTATATTGCTGTTTTTACTCATTTCTATTGTACTTTCCGGTGTATCTTACGGCAATAAACTGTTCAATAATAAAGCTGTTCTCTTTTTAGGAAAAATGTCACTGCCGATATATTTGGGGCAGATTACAGCAATAAATCTAACAAAAACTTATTTAACAGGCTTAGATGAAAATATGCAGATTGTTTCAGTTGTAATAACAACTTTAGTTTTAGCATTATTTATTATGATTATTGGAAATATTATAAATAAACTGCTGCCAACAACAAATAAAAAATAATATTTGTAATTAAAAGCACTTGGAAAAGGAGCTTGAACTTGAACTTAGGATTTAAAATAAAACAACTTATAAAAATGACTGTTCAGCATATCTTTCTTCCGTTTTTGTATTTTCTTTTTTCACGAGGAAAGATCAATGAAAATTCAGTTATCTTTGCCGACGCTCACCATAGTAAGATTCCTTTCAGCATGGAGCAGATGAGAAAGTGTGTGGGAGAAATTAACGGACTGGAAATACATGATATGTATTTTGACTTTCAGAAAAACGGTACAAAATCATTGATTTTGTGGCTTGTAAAGTTTATGAAAGTATTCGCAAAAGCAAAATATATTTTTATATGTGATAACTTTTTGCCTGTATCTTCATGTCATAAGCGACCGGAAACAACCGTTGTACAGCTTTGGCATTCGGGAGGATTGCTGAAAAAGGCAGGATATGACACTGACGATTCTGTACCTGATATGTATAAAGGTAACGTTTTTAAGAATTATGACTTGCTTACCGTAAGTGCACCTTGTTGTGTAAAAGTGTTTGAAAGCTCGTGCAAACAGCCTGACGGCGTGGTGAAAGCGCTTGGTATCTCAAGAAGTGATACTTATTTTGATGAAGATTATAATAAGGAATGCCGAGAAGAATTTTTTAGAATATACCCTGAAGCATCAGGCAAAAAGATTGTTCTTTGGACACCTACGTTCAGAGGAAATGCAGCTAATCCTGTTTTGGTGGGTGAAGATGAAATTGACAGCGCTTTTAAGAATATGCCTGATTGTTTTCTTGTTAAAAAACTGCATCCTCACTTTGAAAACAAAAACCATAATAAGATAAGCTGTAGCATACCCAGTGAAAGGCTCCTTCCTGTTGCAGATTTGCTTATAACGGATTATTCCTCCATCGTTTTTGATTATCTGGTGTATAAAAAACCATTTGTATTATTTGCTCCCGATTTGGATGAATATGAAAAAAGCCACGGTTTTTATTTGCCGTATGAAACGTCTTACCCTACTACTGTGGCGAAAACTGAACAAGATTTACTAAAAGCAGTGAAATATGAATTGACAAACCGTGATGTGAAAGACCTTGAGGACTGCTATAATTATCATATGACTTATTGTGACGGACAGGCTACAGAGAGAATTTTAAAACAAATAGGCTTAAAATAAATACGAGCAATGCTTTTATTAGCATTGCTCGTTAGTTTTATTTATTGAATTTCATGCTTTCAATTAAGTGATCAAACATTTCAGAAAGGCTTACTTCTGCCGACCAACCAAGAGCTTCAAGCTTTGAGGTATCAAGATTCATCTTAACCTTTGGATTATACCCCAGTTTTGTTATGTCTTCGGCGATATCAAATTTAAGTGAAGAACCGCTTTCAGGATACATTTTAATTAGCATTTCTGCCATGCCTCTGATAGTTATGAGCGTGGACTTGTTGGCAATATTATAAGCTTCACCTGAGTTCCCTTTAAGCATTACCGTCAAAATTCCGCTTATTGCATCACGTATATAACAGTAATTTCTCTCAGTGCTGCCATCAGTTTTGAGTACAATATCTTCGCCTTCAATAATGTTTCTTGCAAATTGTGCAAATACCCTGTTGTCCTTATAGCTTACACCAGGCCCAAAGGTCTGGCAAAGCCTTGCAACTTTAATAGGAATATTATATTCCGATGCATAAGCAGTGCATAAGCATTCAACCATTCGTTTGCCTTCTGAATAACTGCTTCTGACGCTCATGGAATCAATAGTTCCAGACATATTTTCAGTTACTTTTTCAATGTTAAAATCAACAACTCCGTAAATTTCAAGAGATGAGAGATAAATCATGCCTTTGACGTTTTTGGCTTTTGCAAGGTCCAATATATTTTCAGTTCCCTGAAGTGCAGTTTTTATGGTTTCAACAGGGTAATCCACAAAATCCTTTGAACTTGTCATGCTGGCACCGTGTATAATATAGTCTATCGATTTGTCAATATCAAAAGGCTCAAGGATATCCTGAACAATATAGTCCAATGAATCAGTGTTTGCATATTTAAATATCTTTTCAGCTTTTTCTTTGTTCCTTACTGCTGCTAAAACGGTAATGTTCAATTCCTTTTCAGCACTTGCATTAAGAAGGGTCATAACAATCTGACTTCCGATAAGACCAGTAGCGCCTGTTATAAGCACAGTTTTGTTTTTCAGCATATCCCAGAATATGCTTTCGTTGTTGATTATTAAATCCAAATCAGTCTGCAAAATTTTATCTTCGGATAGTTTCATAAAGATTCACCTTTGAATTTTAATTAATATAATTTTTCATAAGTTCCACTACTTTATAAGCAGCGTCGCCTTGTTCTGTACATCCTCTGTCTGTTAAGAACTGTTCTTTCTTTTTATTATATTCAATTTCATCGAAATTAAGAATATTTCTTTCCATTTCATCGTTATTTTCAGCTATTGCAAAAGGAGTACTTTCCAAAGGATAATAAAAACCTCGTTCATCATTATATTCAGATAAATCGTTTGCATAAATAAATCCTGGTTTTCCTGTAAGTACAAAATCACATATCCAGCTTGAATAATCAGTTATACCAATGTCAGATATAAGCATAAGCTCCTGAATGTCCTCATAAAGGTTGCCGTTCAAAATATCTGGATTATCACGGATTAAGGGCAGCGATTTAAGTGCAGACGCAACCTTAAAGTGAAATCTGTTTAGTATCTTCCATTTCCCTCCGAATCTTGCAGTAGCCGCAGCGAGAATTCTGTTGTAGTCTATGTCATAACAATCTAAATTCCCTTCATCACGGAATGTTGGAGCATATAATATAAATTTACAGTCTTCTTCAACCTCGTAAAAATCGCATATTTTCTTTTTAATTGCTACTTTAGTTTCTTCATCACTAAAAAGAATATCGTTTCTTGGGTGACCATATTCAAGAATCTTTACATCCGGATTTGGCCAGTATGTCGTTCTGTAAACTTCGGTTTCAAATTTTGAATTTGAAATCATAAAATCAGTAATTTTATTAACTCTTTTTGCAGCTTTAGCCCATTTTGAAGATACAATTTTATCAGCATCAATACGTTTTAGTCCCATTGAACCATGCCATGTGTTTATATAAATCTGATCTTTTTTCTTTGGAAGGTATTCCCAAGGGAAACATACTGCGTTGTCAACCCAAATCTTTGCACTTGCCATAGCATAAAAATGTTCCAAACTGTTTCGTCTTACGATTTTTACCCCCTTTGGGTATGGAACAGGAAACTTCTGCATTTTTTTCTTGTCGGAAACATATACAAGTTCCCAAGGCAGATTTTGACGTAAAATCTCATTGCAAATATAAGACGGATTGCAGCTGTATGAATTGTTAAAATGCATGAAGACTACTTTATTTTTTTGAATAGGAGTTTTCATTGAAATGATTCTTCTTGTAATAGCGGCAATTCCAGCGTCAATCTTTTGGCGGATTCTTAAAGACAAAAATTTCAAAAAACCTTTTTCTGCCATTCTTCTTTCGATTTGAGTAAACTTAGAATTCATTTTTAATAATTCCTTTCAGTACACGAGCTATGCCAAGTTGTTTTTGCAGTTTATTTTTTTAATATATTATTGGGAGTCAATCCAATACCAAAAGCCTGTTCATTTTCTCTGTATTGAATCAAAGCTCGATACATATAAACATCCTCAGGGGTTGTTACTTTTATATTGCCTCGATTTCCTTCAACCATATAGGCTTCCTTTCCAATGCTTTTAATAAGAGTGCAGGAATCCACAAGATTGTCATACCTTGTTTCGGTCTGCCTTACCTCTTCATGAGCGGAAAGAATATCATTAAGTCTGAAGCTCTGAGGTGCCTGTGCAGCGAAGGTGTCTTTTCTGTAAGGAACTGTTTCAACATTTTTACCTGTCTTGCTCATGAGAATAGTTTCATAGCAGGCTGTGCAGGTAATAGCGTTTCCGTTATCCTTAACGCCCTGAATATTGCGTGAAATTGTTTCGTAAGAAACCCAAGGACGAACACCGTCATGTATTAACACAATAGAATCCTCCGGATTTTCTTCAGCTGCTTTTGATAGTGCATTATATATGGAATCCTGACCTGTTTCTCCTCCTGCAACAATTCCTGCAACCTTTGTTATGCTGAATTTTTTTATCAGCTTTTCCATGTATGGAATATAGTCACCGAGAACAGACATGTAGATTTTATCAATGTCAGGATGAGATTCAAATAAATCAAGTGTATGAACAATAATTGGTTTTCCGTTTATCTCTAAAAACTGTTTTGGAATACCAGCGCCCATTCTTACTCCGGCTCCGCCTGCAAAAATAATTGCTATATTCATATTATACCTCCATTTGTAAACTGTATTTAAATTAATTTTTGTTAATTTGTATATTTGCCAAAATCAACCTGTATAATATCATGTCCTGCTTTTCTTAAACTTGCAGGAATCCATTCCTTATAGTTTCCGTATGAATATTTCAAATATTCATCATATCTTTTCGGCACAGGAAATTCATGCCCATTGAAATTAACATATTCCGTATCCTCAAGCCATTGTGCCGGAAAAGCGCCGTGTCTTAAATGTTCACCGGTGCCGT
>CAMWVM010000031.1 GCA_947177715.1 uncultured Ruminococcus sp. | reverse complement strand
ATCGTATCAAAGGAGAGATTAGAGTATGCTGCTGTACCGTATAAATGAAAAAGACCGCACCGTGAGTATAGTGTGGTCTATCAATAAAGATGAACTTCTGTCAGCTTTTGAAAAAGAACAAGTCTATACATTTGATGATATACTGTCCCAGCTTGAAGATTTTCGCAATAACCGCAGTGAGATATTTGAAAATCTCCGTATCACTATGATGAGCGGTCTGAATGAGCGCATCAAGGTACAAGAGCTTGTTAAAAACGTTGAGTCTGCTGTACTTGAAAATAGCGACAACGTATTTTTCAAGTATTACAGTAATCTGCTCACGATAGCCTATATGAATATCGGTGAGCCTATCCTGATGCCGAAGGACTATGTTAAGGAGAGGTTCAACCATAAAAAGCTGGTGGAAACGGCAAGAGCCGAGCTTCAAAAGCAGTTTGACGAGATATTGCAGGCTATGAACGATGAGCGTAATTTCGACTACTCGGCTACTGGAGAAATTCTGGTTGCCACTCCGAGATCGCAGCTTGCTGTCATACGCACCGAGAATACCAACATCGTGTATCGTGTTGCTGACAAACCACTTCTCACATTTTTCTATGAATTCAGCTTCGCTGTGTTTAATGCCGGACTTAAAGTGTGCGAGTGCAGGTTCTGTCACCGCCATTTTCTCGGAACGGAAGAAGCTATATGCTGTGACCGTAAGGAGTGTCTTGCTGAAAATAAAAGACTGAAAAATCAGATGACAAGAGAGAAACGTAAAAACAGCGAATACACGCATGATACGGATAATTACAACACTTATGTCAGAAACAGGAAAAGAGACTTGAAGATAGCCAAAGTCAGCCCGTTTGTCATGGACGAATTTGAGGAGTTGAAAAAGAAATGCAAGGCTATCGTTGACAGCAAGCTGGCAGAATGTGAAGAATTCGGACTGCCTGTTGAGGAGCTTGCTCATACGATCGAGGAACAGGAAGCTATCATCAAGGCTTTCAGGGATAAGGCACTGGCGGAGAACAAGTGATGATGGGAACTTTGATTCCGGTGGAGTCGAAATTACAATTTGATGAAAAATAGGCAAAATATCCACTCAAAGCATTGCTTTTTCTGATTGTTTGTGATATAATAATATGGGTAATTATATTGAAACGGAGACTATTATGTTTGATATTTGGAACAGGAGATATACAGGCAGTAAGTATAAGCTCTCCTCTTGGATCGGAGAATTGATTGAGGAGAACTGCAATGGCAGCTCTTTTTGTGATATCTTTGCAGGAACAGGCATTATTTCATATACTATGCTTGATAAAATGAAGAAAATATACATCAATGACTTTCTTTACTCAAACGAAGTTATTTATAAAGCGTTCTTTGAGCCTTCTGACTATGATAAGAAGTTGATTTCTGAATATTGTAGCTGTTTTCAATCTCTGTCAGCTGATGATATAGATGAGAATTACATCTCCATTAATTTCGGAGGTAAGTTCTTCTCACACACTGATGCAAAACTGATTGGACATATAAGAGAAATCATCGAATCCGATAAGGAAAAACTATCGGACAAGGAATTTTCTATACTTCTTGCATCTCTGCTCTATTCAGCAGATAAAAGTGCTAATACCGTGGGTCACTATGATGCTTACATAAAGGGACACGATATTCCTGATACCTTTACATTTGATCTTATAGCACCATACAAATCAAAAAAATCGCTAATCTTCATATCAAGGGAAGATTCCAATGAATTTGCTAAAAAACTCAAATGTGATATAGTCAAGAGAAATCATCGAATCCGATAAGGAAAAACTATCGGACAAGGAATTTTCTATACTTCTTGCATCTCTGCTCTATTCAGCAGATAAAAGTGCTAATACCGTGGGTCACTATGATGCTTACATAAAGGGACACGATATTCCTGATACCTTTACATTTGATCTTATAGCACCATACAAATCAAAAAAATCGCTAATCTTCATATCAAGGGAAGATTCCAATGAATTTGCTAAAAAACTCAAATGTGATATAGTCTATATTGATCCTCCGTACAATTCAAGACAGTACAGCCGTTTTTATCATGTACTGGAGAACATCACTTGCTGGAGAAAGCCTGAGCTTCATGGGGTTGCCCTAAAGCCTGATCCCGAAAACATGAGCGACTACTGCCGCAATAAAGCGAAAATAGTATTCAAGGAACTTATTGACAGCCTTGATTGCAAATATATCGTTGTTTCGTATAACAACACATATGAATCCAAGAGCAGTTCTTCCAAAAACAAAATGACACTTGAAGATATTGAAACTGCCCTGTCTGCAAGAGGAGAAGTCCAGCAATTTGAAACATCACACAACTTCTTCAATGCGGGGAAAACCGATTTTAACGACCATAAAGAACTGATTTTTATTGTTAAAGTGAAGTGATTACTATGAAAACTCAGATAGCTGCTTCTTTCAGAAGATCGCCCTTCTTCTATGTGGGAGATAAGTTTAAGCTCGTTCCGCAACTTAAAGGGCATTTTCCAACTGATATTGACAGGTTCATTGAGCCTTTCTGCGGAGGTGGTAGTGTTTTCCTTAACGCCGAAGCAGAAAGCTATCTTGTTAATGATATAGACAGCTACATGATAGCCCTACATAAACTGTTATTTGATTACAGTAACGATGTTGACGGCTTCTGGAGCAAACTGACTGATATTATCAATGACTACGGTCTTTCAGCTTCTTTCCTGGGCAGGACTGTCCCTGATGAATATAAGATCAACTTTGTAAAGACTTACTATGCTAAGTATAATAAAGAAGCATATATGAAGCTCAGAGCCGATTTCAACAGCGATAAGTCCGACTTGTTGAAACTCTATGTATTGCTTATTTACGGCTTTAACCGTATGCTGAGGTTTAATGGCAATGGAGATTTCAATCTGCCCGTAGGAAATGTTGACTTTAATCAGAATGTAGTAAATGCTCTTAATGCGTATTTCGAGTATGTATCTGAAAAGGACATCGAGTTATTCAATCTGGATTTTGAGGAGTTTCTTTCAAAAATAGAGCCGACTACCGATGACTTTATTTATCTTGATCCGCCTTATCTTATCTCGTTCAGCGAGTATAACAAGCTATGGAATCCTGAAACGGAGCATCGCCTACTCAATGTTCTCGATGAGCTTAATAGCAGACATATACGATTTGCAGTTTCAAATATCATCAGACACAAGAATATGTATAACAAGATATTTGACACCTGGGCAAAGAAATACAATGTTGTTGACATTACAAGCAATTATATCAGCTTCCATGATAATACGCAGAAAGGGTCTTATGAAGTATTAGTAACAAATTATTAAGGGGATATATATGTTATGGCAGATGCAAGAAAACCGATAGCTTTTGACACTACTTTACGTAATCCATATAGAATACCCGATTTTATTTCTATATTTAAGCAGTATGAAGGTGAAGTATTAACCAGCGAATTAATCTTAAAAATAGAAGCCGAATTGATTCGACAGAAGAAATTTGAGCCTACTAAGAATACACTTGGAACTTACAAAAAAGAGTATAAAGGCAAGTTTTATTTTGAAGCCGATGATCAATCTGATGATGCAGCTGAGCGAGTAGCAAAATACTATAAAGAATGGAAAGAAAGCGAACATGGAAGTGTTTCACTCGATAAAATAATATATCTTCTCAAAAATACGGTAACTGACCATAAAGATCATTGGGAAGGTGGTTGGGAAACACGATTATGGACTCAATGCAAGTTCTTGAATGAGCTCGGTCTTGTATATATGGAAAAAGGACACATTGTCAAAATCTCTCCTGCTGCAAACTTAATGCTTCAGGGATATAATAGCGATGAAGATACTTCAAGTAATATACAGTCCGCTTATCTAAGTGTTTTCGCCAAATATCAAGTAAACAATCCTTTCAGAAATAATACAATCAAGGTTAACTTCTTCTCCTTGGTATTGAAAGTAATCAAATATTTAAAAGAAAAGTATGATCGCCCAGGAATTTTTTATCAGGATATATCGTTTATTATCGCTTGGGATAGTAATGATTATGTCCAATTGGCTGAATACATACAAGCATTCAGAAATAAATTTCGTTATAACAATGTCTCAGATGAGTTGGTTTACAGTTACGCTATGAACCTTCTTGACGAATCCACTCCAAATAATATTATTGCTGAAGCTACAAAAGAATTTATTGACAAGAAAAGCACTCATTACAAATTCAAGCAATTAACCAGAGAAACCAGAGATGAGGTAATCCGCAAACTGAGGATGACAAGATTAATTTCATTTAGAGGTGCCGGTAGGAATTGATTCGACAGAAGAAATTTGAGCCTACTAAGAATACACTTGGAACTTACAAAAAAGAGTATAAAGGCAAGTTTTATTTTGAAGCCGATGATCAATCTGATGATGCAGCTGAGCGAGTAGCAAAATACTATAAAGAATGGAAAGAAAGCGAACATGGAAGTGTTTCACTCGATAAAATAATATATCTTCTCAAAAATACGGTAACTGACCATAAAGATCATTGGGAAGGTGGTTGGGAAACACGATTATGGACTCAATGCAAGTTCTTGAATGAGCTCGGTCTTGTATATATGGAAAAAGGACACATTGTCAAAATCTCTCCTGCTGCAAACTTAATGCTTCAGGGATATAATAGCGATGAAGATACTTCAAGTAATATACAGTCCGCTTATCTAAGTGTTTTCGCCAAATATCAAGTAAACAATCCTTTCAGAAATAATACAATCAAGGTTAACTTCTTCTCCTTGGTATTGAAAGTAATCAAATATTTAAAAGAAAAGTATGATCGCCCAGGAATTTTTTATCAGGATATATCGTTTATTATCGCTTGGGATAGTAATGATTATGTCCAATTGGCTGAATACATACAAGCATTCAGAAATAAATTTCGTTATAACAATGTCTCAGATGAGTTGGTTTACAGTTACGCTATGAACCTTCTTGACGAATCCACTCCAAATAATATTATTGCTGAAGCTACAAAAGAATTTATTGACAAGAAAAGCACTCATTACAAATTCAAGCAATTAACCAGAGAAACCAGAGATGAGGTAATCCGCAAACTGAGGATGACAAGATTAATTTCATTTAGAGGTGCCGGTAGGTTTATTGACTTTAACAATCTGGAAATAGACAAAATCAATCATATTATTGATTCATATACTCACAATATCTCTGAGTTCGAGAGCGACGAAGCGTACTTTGATTATATGGGTTCAATTGATAAGTCATTGGTATTTGAAGATGATAAAATTGATACCGAAATTGCGTTGACAGCAAAAGAAAAAGCTATTACCGAGTTTGCTTCAAATCATGATTGGGAATACCTAAAATCTCAAATAAGCATTATATCAAATGGAAATGATACTAAGGATGCTTTATTACGATTTATAGATGTTCCAGTTAGACTTGAGTTCCTTTGTTCCGTGATAATAAAAAAGAAACTACCTAAAGTAGTTGTAATTGCAAACTATTTAGCCGATGACGATGGTATTCCATACGGAACCGCTGGCGGGCAACATGGCAACTGCGTCGGAACGGATATAGATGTTTATGAAAATGATATACACGCTATAGTAGAACCTACCGCAGCTACCTCAAGATCATTTCAAACCGAACATGAACTTCCTTCAATCAGAAACCATATATTTGGAAGTAAAGAAAAAGATGAAAATGAAGGGAATCATTATAAAAAATGGTTTGCTTTGTTTATTGCCCCTAAACTTGTAAAAGATGTCGCCGATCAAGTGGCACTCATACGTGCAATCAATAACGTTGAGATTTATCCTTGGAACGCTGATGATTTTGTTGAATTCTCAGCGGATAATAATTTTGACAGCATTCAAGAATACAAGATTATTCGTGGCTATATGAAGCCGCAACAATTATAAACTATGTTTGAAAAGAGGGGTTATATGTCATATACCTTTTTAGACCTTGCTGTAGAAGTAATTAAAATGCAAAACAAGCCGATGTCTGTTTACGAAATTTGGAATAAAGCTGTTGAACATGATCTGCACAAAAAGCTACCTAAATACGGAAAGACACCTGAGCAGACACTTGGAGCAAGAATATATGTCAGTATAAAACAAGGCGGTGATGATAACCCCTTTATTCAGTTTTCAAAAAGACCAGCATTGTTCTTTTTAAAGGAACTTACTGTGCCTTCAACTCCTGTTCCAGAACCTGTAACCGAAGAAAAGCCTTCATATAAGGAACGAGATTTACATAAAATATTGTCCTCGTATGTTTTCTCAGATTCACATTTTAAAAGCTATACAAAGACCATATATCATGAAGTATCCAACAAAAAGAAAAAAGGAAAGAACGAGTGGCTGCACCCTGATATTGTAGGCATTCGCTACCCATTTGATGATTTTTGTGAAGATACTCGGCATCTGATGAATGCAATGGCTCACAGCAAATGCAAAATCTTTTCATTTGAATTAAAGCGTTCTATCGACTTTTCAACTTTAAGAGAATACTTCTTCCAGGCAGTCTCAAATTCAAGTTGGGCAAATGAAGGTTATCTTGTAGCACTTAAGTACGATCAGGATCCTGATTTTATGGACGAACTCAGAAGGCTGAACAGTGCTTTCGGAATAGGTTTTATAAAACTGAACATCGAGGATTATACTCAAAGTGAGATTCTGCTATCAGCAAAAGAAAATGAGCTTGATTGGAATACCATTGATCGTTTGTGTGAAGAAAATCCTGATTTTAAGGCTTTCATCAACACCATAACATCAGATTTAGTAGTCGATAAGATGCGTAATTCTAACGATTTTGATACGGTATTCTCTACTGATGAGGAATTTCAAGTATACGTCAAGGAGAAACATATTGGATAACGGTTTATTTGCTAAAAATATGATAAGTATTATGAATAATATCTTTGGTTTTGATAAAAGGAACCCTTTCGTTGATGCAGCCGATATTCTGTATCGGTCTGAGTTTAATGAAGATAGTTTTCTAATTACAATACGAAAAACAATACCATATAATATTACTAATATACAACAAGAGCTAATATGTATATTTTACGATATTATTAACACTGAACCTTGCTATTATTGGGATAAAGAGGTTTTAAGTCAAACATCTGATAATCTTTGCAATTTAGTCAAAAACAATTCATCGGTACTAATTGATGATGAGATGTTAGAATTGTATATTATTGCATACAATGCCCATACTCAAATTACAAGTGTTATAAATGATTTATCAGGACTGAATGATAGGGCACCAATTAAGAATAGGCAGTACCGATTACCAACCTATGTATCCATTGTAGAAAGTTGCTTGACTAATCTATACCGTTTTATTACTCTACTTATCAATCAAACAACAGAAAAAGACTATCATTCAAATTATAAGCTAAAGCCGCTTACTGAAATATTGAACAAATTTGGATATGATAAGCTTACACAAAAAGTAGATATTAATATTAGAAACGCTATAAACCATGGAGGCATTCTTTTCTTAGAGGACGGAGAAAAAATAGTTTTTCATTTCAACGAGAATGGGCGAAATGTATCTAAGACTAAAACAACTTATGAATTAGACCAATTGATTAATGATGTTTACGACACTTCGAGTGCTATCTTGCTTGGAATTACCGTATTTTTGAATCAAAATTGGAACCTATTAAATGAATCGGTTTTTAATAATCATTTTTTATCATTTCATTTATTAGGAATGAAACTCAGTATTCCAACGATACGTTGTAGAGACATCAGTGAAGTAGAGCATTTCAATCAATTAAATGCTGAATTCAGTATAGCAAATACAGACCGCACATATATTTTGCGTTTGGCAGTAATGCTCGCAATATTAATTTATTCCCAAAACAGTAATTATGCTAAATATTATATATCATTTAGCAACGATAGATTAATGACAAGTTGGATGCGTTTCACTAATGAGCAACTATCCGATCTTTTGAATAAAAAACGTGAATTGACAGAAATAACTGGCGAAATAATTGGAAATAAAGAAGCACTGATATTTGATGCTTCAACTGCATCAATAGATATGCAAGAAATAAAATACCATAGATTTCCTAATTATCAATGTGATCGATATAGGATTAATAGTATCGCAGATGCCAGTACAGTAGACAGGAAAAGACTGAGATGTAATCTTTTTATAGGTGATACTTCAGACAAAGAATCCATACTAAGCATTATTACTGAGAGTATTGAATGGATAAAAACAGTTAAAAATGTTGATTCGCCTACTATACACCATAAATCTGGTAATATGGAAGCTGACTCAATCTACATGAATGTTTATCGTTATGATACAAGAAAGGATAAAAGTATAAACCTGAACAATGAAAATTTCGTGTGCTTTGTTGATTATAATTTGACAGGAGAAACAACATTATTACATGGAGGTCTTTTTAAAAGCACATGGGATCAGTTAAGCCATGAAAAAATAGGAAAAATACAAGTTGCTTGGCGGGAAAGAAAATATCAAACTATACATAAAAATAAAATAGGAGTAAATGAACTATGTCCATGTGGCAGTGGGAAAAAATTCAAAAAATGCTGTAGAGGCAAAGGCGTATATGATTAAAAAACGGCTGCACCCGAAGGCACAGCCGTTGATCCTCAAATATAAACCATACACTCAAACACCACTTCTCTCGCCATGTTGACGAAGCAGTTTTCCAGACCGAGCATTTTCTCAGCATCACCGCTGAGGATAGCTTTTAGATAACAACTGTCGGTCTGTTTCCCAAGCTCTACCTGACGTGAGATAGCTTCACCGACTTTCAGCTCCATATCATCGAGGTACTGTATGATCTTACCATCGTTGACGAGCCTGCGAAGCCTGTCGTGGTATCGGCTGTCAGAAAAATGAAGATGATACCTGATGAAGTCGGTGTTGTAGCTCTTGCTCTCCTCGGTCTGCATATCGGCGTTGAAGTGCGTGACGGTCACAGTGTTAGTATCAAGTCTCCAAAGCGGCACATATTTCTTTTTCAGTGGATTGTAAGCGGTCTGTTCGCTTTTATATCTGCTCATACCACACACCTCACTTGATAGGTTTTATCATTTCAAGGACAAGTTGTGCGCCGACCTTGAAGCCTTTGCGGAACTCGTTGCGGTTGGAGAGGTTGTGCAGTTCAATGTCCGCTGACTGATACTTGTCGAGAATGTCGGAGCTGTCGGGATAGACTTTCTTCAACTCTGCTTCTGCCTTGACGAGACTGTCGAGGGCTGCCCTGTATGCTCCGTCTGTGTCCTCTATCTCCGTCAGGTGGAACAAGCCATAATCGTAAAGTTTATCGAGAATATTTCTACTCATAATAGATTACCTCCATTTGGCAGGGTGAGGAAAAAATCCTCCTCACCACAATCATTATAGTTTTTATTCTCTGAATACCGACGAGATCGTCATGTCCGCCAGTTCAACTTTTGTTCAACAAAGTTGAAACAAGTTACGATAAAACTTGAAATTTGCAACAAGAGCCCTTACTCTGAATTGCAGATTTTATCGTATTTTCGGCGTTTTTTGAAAAATAGATAAAGTAAGCGAAACGATACTGCTTAGCTCAAAGAGATAGTCTTTTCTATCATATATGCAAAAATATATCCCCGAAACTTCGTGTTTTCGGGGATTTTTTGTTTGTGAAATTTTACTGCGTTATGCTTAAAAAATGGTATAGTCGCTCTATACTGTTTTTAAGCGTATTAAGCAAATATGCTTAATTCCCTCCGCAGCCGTGCTTGTCCTCACCGCAACTATTATTGCCGCAGCTGTGCCCATGCTCGTGATGACTGCATTTGACGAATGGATTATAGTTCAGCTTACCAGAAATAAGCGATTTAACAGCTTCGTCAGTATTCCCTGATACTCCGCCGTAAAGCTGAATACCAGCATCTTTCAGTGCCATTTTAGCACCATCACCAATGCCTCCACATATAAGTACGTTTACATTATTGCCTGAAAGAAAACCTGCCAGTGCTCCGTGACCGCTTCCCAGTGTGTTTACAATCTGTTCATTGATAATTTCGCCGTCGACCACATCGTATATTTTAAAGTGCGCAGTATGACCAAAATGCTGAAAAATATTGCCGTTTTCGTATGTAACAGCTATTCTCATAATTAAACACCTCAAATTTATTTTATTTAACATACCTGATTTTTAGATTAAACGAGGTAATGCACCACTTATTGAAAAATCCGCCGTTAAGGCGGATTTAATTTTGTCATCAATTATTTGCTGATTAAATCAAGTGTATCTCTTGCAATAAGAAGCTCTTCATTTGTTGGAATAACCCAAACCTGAGTTTTTGAATCCTCAGTTGAAATTTTTGTTAGCTTACCTCTTGCGACATTAGCCTCATCATCAATTTTCAAACCAAATAAATCTAAGTTTGAGCATGATATTGCACGAATATCAGGTGCGTTTTCACCAATTCCTCCTGTGAAAATAACTGCGTCAAGACCGTTCATAGCTGCTGCATATGATCCGATGAACTTCTTAATCTGATAGCAAAAAATTTCCCTAACAATTTTTGCTCTGTCATTGCCTGCTTCAGCAGCTGCTGTAATATCTCTGTTGTCAGATCCTACTCCGGAAAGTCCAAGGAATCCTGATTCCTTGTTCATGTACTCTGTCATTTCATCTGGAGAGAAGCCCTTTTTCTTTTCAACATAATCAATAGCAGATGGGTCAACTGAGCCGCAGCGTGTTCCCATTACAAGTCCATCAAGAGGAGTGAATCCCATTGAAGTGTCAATAGATTTACCGCCCTCAATAGCTGTGATTGACGAACCGTTTCCAAGATGACATGAAACAATTTTTAAATCCTTGATATCCTTGCCCATTACCTTTGCAAGCTCAGCAGAAACATATCTGTGGCTCGTTCCGTGGAAACCGTATTTTCTAACATGAAGCTCCTCATAGCATTCATATGGAAGACCATAAAGAT
>CAMWVM010000030.1 GCA_947177715.1 uncultured Ruminococcus sp. | reverse complement strand
GTGGAGCGTAATAGTAATTATGAGATTTTAGATTTTAAAACTGTAAAAGTGGACGGAGAAATCATAAAAGAGGATACTTTTTACACATTAAAAGGCGGGAAATTTATGGAGGTAGCAGATGATTAATAACACGGAAAAAGAGCCTGCACAGTCTGCCAACTGTACAAGCTCAAACAAAAAAACTAACTATTGTTATGATAGCACGGAAACCTTGGTTTGTCAAGCACTGGAGTTTGCAAAGCTGGCAACCGAGCTGGGTGCCGAAATTACATATAAAGATGGAGTGTTTGTGATAGAGCCAAGAGGAGAGCAAAATGAGCAATAGAAAAGTGTGGGACTAATGTATAAATGTGAAAACTGCGGAGCAGTGTTTAACGATAGTGTATATAAAGTAGTTTATGGCGACGAAATCGCTGTTTGCCCCAAATGCGAACAAGAGGATTTTGACGAGGCAAGCCAGTGTGAAATATGCGGAGAATGGTGTACCGAGCGTGAATTAGAACTATGTGAGGATAGTATTGCAAAATGCCATGACTGTATGACAGAGGGGGAAAAAGAAGAATGCCGAACTTTGAAAGCGGCGTCGCTAAATATGTTAAAGCTACAGCAACGGTTACAGTGAATTTCCCTGTGGACTTCAGGGGTCAAGCAGATATCTCTTGCTTTCAATGCCCGTATTTTTCCCGAAACAACGGTGCTTGTCAGCTTACAAAAGAGATAACAGCGTATCCGCAGAAATATGTAGGCGTTAATTGTCCGTTACGACCAGTAAAGGAGGGAAATGCAAATGGAATTTAGACACTTAAGAACAGATGAAATAGAGGTCAGAGTGGCACAAGTCAAAGACAATGGTTGCTCATTGCTCCTGTATAAGGACGCAAGGTGCGACATGAATATATTGGACGAGACAGTCGGCAGTACTAATTGGCAAAGACATCATAGCCGTGATAACGCTAATTGTACCGTAAGTATATGGGATCAAGAAAAAGAGCAGTGGATATCAAAAGAGGATACGGGGACAGAAAGTTATACAGAAAAGGAAAAAGGTCTCGCCTCAGATAGCTTTAAAAGAGCTTGCTTTAACTGGGGGATAGGCAGAGAGCTGTATACAGCACCGTTTATTTGGTTTCCTGCCACGCATTGTAATATTGTCAAAGGGCAGAGCGGCAAATCAACTACATACGATAAATTTAAGGTAACGGAGATTGATATTAAAGACGGCGTGATTAAACAAATAGCTATCATAAACATTACTAAGTCCAAAAAAGATGGCAAAACTGTCGGAATGAGATTTGGCGGACAAGCATGATGGATAGCATAATCACAAAGTCAAAGAAATGCTATGTGTGCGGTGCAGTAACAAATCTGCACTGCCACCATATCTTTATGGGTGCAAACCGCAAAATAAGCGAGGATAACGGCTTTAAGGTGTATTTGTGCGGATATCACCATAACCAGTCAAATGACGGAGTACACGGCAATAACGGTCATGAGCTGGATATGTGGCTTAAACAGGAAGCGCAGAGGAGATATGAGAAAACACACAGCAGAGGGGATTTTATTGCCTTGATAGGCAGGAGCTTTTTATGATAGGTCTTTTTAAATTTATCGGTAAACCCGATTTACAGTTTGGGTATGGTAGACCAAATAAACTTGTCTTGACCCTTGACAGCACATCTACTACAGCATGCAAGCAGATAATAGATGAGCTTAGCGAGGGCAAAACCTATAAATGTGAGGTCAAAAACAACGCCAAGAAGCGTACACTCGACCAAAACGCGTACTTTTGGGTGCTTTGCGACCGTATAGCCGACAGACTGCACGAAAGCAAAGAGGCTGTATATAGAGGCTATATAAAAGATTACGGGGAGAGTACAACGCTTTGTATGCTGACTAAAGCCGTAGACAGATACATCGAAATATGGAGCAAAAAAGGCTTAGGCTGGTTTTGCGAAACCATGTCCAGCAAGATACCTAACTGTACAAATGTTGTAGCCTACTATGGCAGCAGCGTATACGACACCGAGCAAATGAGCAGGCTCATAGACGCAGTCGTTGAGAACTGCAAAGAATTAAATATCAACTATGATGTTGACGGTTATGAATTAACAGAAAGAGGTAATTTTCATGAATAATACATTAGATTTAAATATCAATTCAGACGCTTTTAAAGGCTTAAAACATGGTTTTGACGCTGTATTAAAGGACACTCTTAAAACAATGGAAAAAAAGGAAGTCAGCAAGGCTGACATAACAATAAAACTATCCATCAGTATGCATGACATATTTTTCCTTAACCTTAACAGGAGTTGCAGAGTGCCGGAATTCGAACATAAAATAACCTCCAAAATGCAAGTGGAGGATAAAATAAACGGAAGAATGGGCGGACGATTTGAGTTAAAACTTAACGAGAAAACAGGCGAATACTACTTGCAAGCAATAAAAGACGGACAAACAACAATGTTTGAGGAGGAAAACAAGAATGCTGAATAGAGTAATTCTCATGGGTCGTATAACCCATGATTTAGAGTTAAAGCAGACACCGAACGGCGTTTCGGTGCTCTCCTTTACTCTTGCGGTGGAAAGACAATTTAAGGGAGCAAACGGAGAGCGAGAAACCGATTTCATCAACTGTATTGCATGGCGTCAGCAGGCTGAATTTATAGGTAAGTACTTTAGCAAGGGCAGAATGATTGCTATAGAGGGAAATCTGCGTACAAGGACTTTTGAGGATAAAAAAGGCTCAAAGCATTATGTTACAGAGGTTTATGTTGACAAGGCAGATTTTACAGGCGAAAAATCCGAGAGTTACAACGAGGGATCTCAGACATCATTTAACAGCTATGAATCTGATTATGATGTGATTTCCGACGACGGTTGCCCGTTTTAAAACAAATGCTTTTTACACAAAGCAAAAAAAGCAAATGGTTTTATTAAAAAACTAACAAGCGAGGTGCAAAAATGGACGATAAAAAGAGCTTTGTTGTTTACACGGAGTGGCGACCAGCAATAGAAAAATTAACGAACGAAGAACGTGGAAAGTTGTTTTTGGCAATGCTAAATTATGCAGATACGGGAGAGTTAAGTAACCTTTCTCCTGTTGCTGATATAGTGTTTACACTGATAAAAAGCACTTTAGACAGAGACGCCGAAAAGTGGGAAAATACGAGGAAAAAGCGTGCTGAGGCAGGTAAAAAAGGCGGTCGTCCGAAGTCGGAAAATAACGATGAAAAAGCAAAAAAAGCAAATGATTTTTGTGAAAAGCAAACCAAAACAAAAAAAGCTGTTAATGTAAATGTTAATGGTAATGTAAATGTAAATGATAATGTAAATGTTAATGTTAGCGAGAGTGATAATAATAAAACTCCCTCAAAACACAAATACGGCGAATTTAAACATGTGCTGCTGTCAGATGATCAGTACAGCAGCTTAATCAGGGATTTCGGAGAATCAAAAACAAGAGAATATATTAAGCGGGTAGATGAGTATTGCGAGCAGTACGGTAAGAGCTACAAAAACTACAGCCTTACCATCCGCAAGTGGATTAGCAAGGACGGTGAGAAAAACGGGAATAACACAGATTATGGCACAAGCAAGACAAATGCACCCCAATATGGGGAACTCATTTGACAGGGTAAGCATTTACAACAACTCCAAAGGCACACTTACGGGCTATGATTGTCCCAAATGTCACAACAAAGGCAATTACATGGCGGTGCTCAACGATGAAGAAATACTTAGACCATGCGAGTGTATGGAGAAACGCAAAATGCTCAAGGCAATACACGAAAGCGGGCTCGAAGAGATATTATCTCAATGCACTTTTGATAGCTTTGAAGCTACAGAAGATTGGCAGAAAAATATAAAATACAAGGCTGTGAAGTATGCCGAAGACAACGAGGGCAAATGGTTTTACATCGGCGGTCAGGTAGGATCAGGAAAAACTCATATATGCACTGCCATAGTCGGCAAACTAATAAAAGCAGGGCATAACGCAAAATACATGATGTGGCGTGATGAGATAGTCAGACTTAAAGCTATGCGTAACAGCGAGGATTTTGATGATATGATTGCTGAGTATAAAAAAATCAAAGTGCTGTACATAGACGACCTGTTTAAAACCGTACAAGGGAAACAGCCGACACAGGCGGACATTGATATAGCTTTTGAGATAATCAATTACAGATACATCCACAAAGACTTGATAACGATATTTTCGTGCGAAAAATACATAGACGAAATAACTGAAATCGACGAAGCTGTCGGAAGCAGAATAAATCAAAAAGCAAGAGGTTTTAATCTTGCTGTTGCGTTTGACAAGTCAAGGAACTACAGGTTAAAGGAGCAAACATGATAAGTTTTAAAATACCTTTCCGCCTGCCGTCGCTGAATGAGTACATAGACAAGTGCAGGGGAAACAGATACGGTGGAGCGAGTTTTAAAAAGCAAATCGAAAATGACATAATTCTGATACTCAACACAAGACATTTTCAAATAGCTTCCCCCGTTCATGTTACTTTTGTTTGGCACGAGCCAAATAAAAGGCGTGATAAAGACAATGTCGCATTTTCAAAAAAATTTATTCTTGACGCTCTCCAAAAATCAGGAAAACTAAAAAATGATAATAACAAATACATATTGGGATTTTCAGACAGTTTTGTTTATGACGGCACTGAGGGCGTGGAAGTATTGATCGAATCGGAGGACTAAAATGGAGAAATTGATAGAACGGCAAGGACTAAAAGTATATGCAAAATTTAAAGGCGATTATGGTTCTCAAAATATTTTGCAAAGACTTGCTGATTTTGAGGATATAGGGCTTGAGCCTAAAGAGATAGAGCAGCTAAAAGAAAATTATGAAGCAGAAAGAGAATGTTCTGATAAAACAGCCAAGAATTGGGCTGAAAGTAGTAAGGCTTTAAAAACTGAAAATGCCAAACTAAAATCCCAGCTCATTGAGTGCAAACATCTGCTAAAGCTGGCAATGGAGGATATGGCCAAAATAGCTACTACTCGTACAAGTTGTAGTGTATGTTTTAAGCCTAAATACAGAGAGATATGTGGCAGCTGTAATTTCAGATGGCGGCATGCAAACAAAGCCGAAAAGATTTTGGAGGAGCAAATAAATGAGAGAAATTTTGTTTAGGGGGAAACGGTCAGATAATGGAGAATGGATTGAGGGCTATTATATAAACATAGCAAAAGTTAATCCGTTTATTGCGACAGGTAGATTGACGATCCAACGAAATGTATTTGAACCCGAAATGCAAACAGTTGTTCCCGAAACAGTCGGTCAATACACAGGCTTGACCGACAAAAACGGTGTTAAGATTTTTGAGGGGGATATTGTTATTGGCAAAAAAGGCTATGCCAGAAATCCATATTATCTAATTAGATCACAACGTTTTGCCGTTAAGCATGAAAAAGGATTTTATGAAGGACTTTGCGATACAGATTACTATGAATTCGAGGTAATCGGCAACATTTACGATAATCCCGATTTACTGGAGGTTCAGCATGAAAACACATAAGTTAAAACTAAACATAGAATTTTGCGACGCTGTTTTAAGAGGCGAAAAGACATTTGAAATTAGATATGACGATAGAAATTATAAGGTAGGAGATTTGATTAAATTCGCAGCAGTAAATAACAGGGAAAAGTATATCCATCATGAAATAAAAAATCATACTTACAAAATCACATATATCCTCAGTGGTTGGGTACTAAAAGATGGTTATGTAGCTTTGGGGATTAAGGAGGCAGAGAAATGATTGATTATCGCTTAAAAAGATGTTGTGATAAATGCCCTTATATTGAAGTCAAAGTTAACCAAAGCGAAAAACTTGGTGACGATTTTTTTATAGATAAAGTAATTGAGATTTATTGCACGCATGAAAAGGTTTGCAAATCATTAGATAAGCCGAAAAGAGATTTGGGAAATGAATAATGAAATATCTGAATCAACATTAAAATTTATGAAAGCGGTTACAGAAAATGCACCAAGTAAAAACCGTAAAGAATGGGGAAAATCAGTTGAATTTAAATGTCCTCTTTGTGACGGAACTGTAACGTGTGTTAGGTCAACATATAACGGGCATATATTTGCAAAATGTGATGGTTGCGGACATATGCTCATGGAGTAAGGAGGTATTATAAGATGGATAATAAATTAAAGCCTTGTCCGTTTTGTGGTTGTAATAATATAAAGGTTGATCTACCACTTGATTTCACAGGTTTATACTATTGTATTTGTAATGGATGTCGTGCAAGTACAGCAATATTTTCGTCAAGAGAACAAGCCATGAAAGCTTGGAACAGGAGAACAAAAAATGCTTAGATGTTTGAAAAACAAATTAAAATCATTCTTCTGCTTACATGAATGGGAATTAGACGATAAACCATATGACTTTTGTGTTCGTTTCAAATGCAAAAAATGCGGAGGTGAAAAAGTGATAAGGGGATTTATAAAATGACAGTTAATGAATTATCAGATGTAAAAAAATGTGAAAATTGTACACATCAATTTGTGTGCAAAATAAAAAATGAAAATATGAAAGAAAACTGCCCTCATTATCAAGATAAATCAAGAGTAATTGTCTTGCCTTGTAAGGTTGGCGATGAGGTTTATTTTGTTAAATCGATGTTTAGTTTTATGTCTATGCCAAAAGCCGAAAAAGTACGCAAAATAGAAATCACAAAATATGACACGATCTATAGGACAGAAAGCAGAACATTTAATGAAAAAGAGATAAACAATACCGTATTTCTAACAAAAGATAAAGCCGAAAAAACGTTGAAGGAGCGTGAAAACAATGGCTAAGTATATTGATGTAGATAAACTGATTGAGGGTAGAGTTAGTAATGATCCTGTTGTTATTGCCGCCAACGTAGAGCCAGCCGCAGACGTTGAGCCTGTTGTAAGGTGTAAAGACTGTGAGTTTTATACTAATAATTCAAATGATAAAAACCTGAGAAAAGGGTACTGCAACAGGATTCCGCAGTATTGCTTTGATAAACGTAAGCCCGATGATTTTTGTAGTCTCGGTGCAAGAATGGACGGTGAAAAATGATGAGATTTATAAGAGATATAATTTGCATTATATTGCTTGTGATTATGCCTGACGTAGTACTTGATAAGCTCAAATTGTATGACAGTATGCAAGTAATTATTGCAAAACGGGAGGAGGCTTAACATGAAAAATCAAAAGACTAAAAACATAATTATATTAAGTCTTATAGACGAAATCCTCCGTAAACAGCGTATTAAGTATTGCTGACTGGGAATACTTATGTCGGAGGCGATCACATGGAAGTTATTTTATTAAACGGAAAAACCGTTGAAATTAAAACCAAGGAAGAATTATTCAAGCATTTTGATAACTGTCGTTATCCTGCTTCTGACGCTGCTAATGCGTTGGGTGAGGGTATTATTGATAACAAAGATTTTTTGGTACTTATGCGTAAAATTGCGAAAGGGGATAGGAATGACCATTGATGAACTGAAAAAATACAGATCAATATGTGCAGAGATAGCAGACATCAAAAAAGAGCTTGCCGGACATTACGCAGGTGACACGGTGCAGTCTGGCAGCAAGCACCCTTACAGTGTACATAACGTTAGGATAGAGGGGTATAAGTCAGACAGCAGTACAATTCCGTTGCTTACAAGATTAAGCGTTTTGGAGCGTTCTCGTGATCAAATCCAAGAATATATTAATAGCATAGATGATTTTCAAACAAGGAAGATGTTTATATTACGTTTCGTTCATGGCTATTCATGGCTACAGGTTGCACACAAAATAAGAGGCAATACAGCGGATAGTTGTCGAATGAGAGTAATAAGATACTTACATAAATCATAAGTTGTTCGTTTTGTTCGTTTTTCCTATGTTAAAATTTAAACTGGAGATAGTATAAAAGCTATCTTGTTATTCAATTTTTGTTGTCTCCTTAATTGTTCTCACGGAGCGAAAGCTCCGTATGTCGGCACAGTTAATTTATGCAAGTACGCACTACTGCATAAATACGTCGGTGCAACTCCGTCGGTCGGCACCACTTATGAGGACTTCCCATCCTCCTATAATAATAATATTTTTAGCATTCAGCAGTCGTATGGCTGCTGTTTTGCTATGTAAAAAAAGGACGGTGATTCCGTGAAAAAGAAAATAAATGCAAGACAAAAGAAATTTGCAGAATATTATGCACAAAGCGGTAACACCGTTCAAAGTGCGATTAAAGCAGGTTATTCAGAAAATTATGCGAATGCAAACGCTTGTAAATTGTTAGAAAATGTGAGAGTTGCAGAATACATAAAAGAGCTGTCTGAAAAATCTCAGGACGAGCGAATCCTTAATGCCAAAGAGCGTCAGGCAATGTTATCGGACATTGCAAAGGATAAGGGGAATACACCTACAGATCGTATACGTGCTATCGATACACTTAACAAAATGACTGGGGAATATACTGTAAAGGTTGACACAACAGTCAAAACCTCTGAAAAGTTTGCGGATATTTTAGACCAAATCGGCGGTGAGGGACTTGAAGAATAAATCTTTTCCTCTTTCTCCAAAGTATATAGACTTTATAAATTCTACTCACAATGTTTCGGCTGACTTTTTAGAGGGTACAACAGCTTCAGGGAAAACAACCGTCGGTGCTGGCGTAAAGTTTATGCGAATGGTGTCCGCAAGTCCTAAGAAACTGCATATCATTGCAAGCAAAACCACAGGAACAGCCGAAAAGAATATTATTCAGCAGGATAACGGTATACTTGATTTGCACTGCAACGCTGAGTATTTCGGTAACGGCGACAAGGATAACAAACTACCTCATATTAAGTTTGAGGGTAAAATCATTTATGTTCTCGGATATGATAACAAAGATAAATGGCAGAATGTTCTCGGCTCTCAGTTTGGCTGTGTGTATATTGATGAGATCAATACCGCCGATATTGAGTTTGTCCGTGAGATATCAACACGTAATGATTATCTAATGGCAACATTAAATCCTGATGATCCAAGCTTGCCAGTGTATAAGGAATTTGTAAATCGGTCAAGACCATATAAAAAATACGCTTCAGACATTCCCAACGAAATTATGTCAGAATTAAAAGAAGAACCTGTACCTAATTGGAGGTATTGGTTCTTCTCTTTTGGTGATAATTTGAGTTTAGCACCTGAAGATATAGAAAAGAAAAAGGCAGCAGCGCCTAAAGGTACAAAGCTGTATAAAAATAAAATCTTAGGTTTAAGGGGACGAGCAACAGGGCTTGTATTTAATCTTGAGGACAAGAATATAATTACACTTGAGCAGGCTAAGAAGCTTAAATTTATTCGCTTTTCTGCGGCTCTTGATACTGCATATTCTCAGAGTACACCTGATACCCTTGCATTTATCTTTGAGGGGATAACCGTTGACAGAAAATGCGTTATCCTTGATGAAAGAGTGTATAACAACAAAGATTTAAAAATACCAATTTCTCCGTCAGATATTCCGCCAGAGTTTGTAAGATTTTTAGAGGCAAACAGGCAGATGTGGGGATTTGCAAGGGATGTGTATATAGATAATGCCGATCAGGCAACAATTACAGAATGCATGAAATACAAAAGGCTGACAGGGTGTATATATAATTTCATTCCTGCCTTTAAGAAAACAAAAATAATTGATAGAATTCACTTGCAGTCAGCATGGATGGCGGCAGGTGATTTTTTAGTGCTTAATATCTGTAAAAGTTATATTGCAGAGCTTAATATTTACTCTTGGAAAGATGATAAGTATGAGCCTGAAGACGGACACGACCATTGCATTAACTCTTGTCAGTATGCGTGGTTGCCGTATAAATCAATGATTGGAAGTGTTAAACTTGAGATTTAATTTAGGAAGCAAGGTGAAAAAAGTGATACAAAACTGGCTGAATATCATTCCTGCAAGCGAACAAAACATAGTGTTAATGGAAAACATGACATTTAATACAGAGGTTCTAAGAGCGCAAATTTGGTATAGGGGTGACGCAGACGAGATTTATCAGTTTTTCAAGCAGCTTAATAGATATGGTGCAAAATCTGCTTTTTGGGAGAGCGTACCGAAAAAAGATAAGATACGTAAAATCCACAGCGGACTTCCTGCAATAATAGCCGATACCCTTGCATATATCGTATATTCTGATATGGACGATGTAGACTTTAACAGCGGAGGCAAAAACGATTGGGACGCAATTATAAATCAAGATAAAGGCAATTTAAATTTTATCCAATTAATAGCAAATGCTATAGTTGACACTCTTGTTGATGGAGACGGAGCTTTTAAGATTTCGGTTGATACTGATATATCACCATATCCAATAGTTGATTTTGTTGGTGCTGATAAAGTGGAATACGAGCGTCAGAGAGGGATTATTACAGCAATTATATTTAAAACTGTTTATACTGTAAAGTCAAAACGATATATACTCAATGAACGTTACGGGAAAGGCATTGTTGAAAGCCGCCTATATGATGACAACGGCAATGAAAAACCGTTGAATACCATTGCAGAACTGGAGAAAATACCGCCAGTTGTAGAATTTGACGGCGATTATATAATGGCTGTTCCGTTAAAATTCTTTAATAATAAAAAGCATAAGGGCAGAGGCAAATCAATATTTGATGGCGGAAAGTCAGATTGTTTTGACGCTCTTGATGAGGTTATCTCTCAATGGTGGGACGCCCTTAGAATGGGCAGAGTCAAGCAGTATATTCCAGAAAGTATGATACCCCGAAATCCTGAAAATGGCGGTATGAAATCAGCTAATCGTTTTGGAAATGACTATATTTCTACTGATATGCCTATTCAAGAGGGCGTTGCACCAAAAATTGAGGTTGTCCAACCTGATATTAAATATGAGGCTTATGTATCGTCATACACTAACTGCTTACTCATGCTCTATATTATAAACATCTGACGCTGCAGACTACTAGTAGAGTGTAGCTCTCTGTGGTCGCAGTATCATTAAAAAAAAATGGAGGGGGGGGGGGGGGGGGGGGGGGGGGGGGGGGGGGG